>JBDSVQ010000090.1:0-8017 GCA_039927135.1 Fimbriimonadales bacterium
CACGAGTCACGGCGTGCCGATGATCGGTTGCGATTGCGCGGTTTGCACGAGCGAAGACCCGAGGGACCGGCGAACGCGGTCGTCGCTGTTTCTGGCGGGGGACGGCTACAACGTTTTGATCGACACGCCGCCTGAATTGCGGCTGCAGCTGTGCCGGGAGCGGATTTCGCGGATCGAGCGGGTGCTGGTGACGCACTCGCACGCGGACCATGTGATGGGCATGGACGACCTTCGGCGGTTGAATGAGATGACGGGCGAGCCGACGCCGGTTTACGCGCAGCCGGGCGTGCAGGAGGATTTGCGGCGGATCTTTCGCTATGTGTTCCAGCCTCCGGCGCAAGTTGGGGGCGGGCTGCCGAAGTTCATGCTGCACGATTGCGGAGATCGGATGGCGCCGGATGTCGAGCTTTTCGAGGTGACGCACGGGAAGCTGCCGGTGTTGGGCGTGAAGGTGCGGGAGTTTGCGTACTTGACCGATGTGAGCGAGATCCCGGCGGAGGTGTTGCCGCGGCTGCGGGGTTTGGAGACGCTGATCATCGACGCGACGCGGCGGAAACCGCATCCGACGCACCTGAATTTTGAGCAGGCGCTGGCGGTGATCGAAGACTTGAAACCGGAGCGGGCGTACTTGACGCACCTGAGCCACGACTACGAATATCGCGACACGAACAAGAATCTTCCGCAAGGTACTGAACTTTCGTATGACGGGCTTCGTATACCTATCTCGTGATGAGAGTAAGTAGGGTTTTGGTATTGCTGGCCGCACTCGTGATGGTCGCCGGCGCTTTGGCGCAGGGGGCCGCACCCGCTCGACCGCAAGGTGGGCGTCAGGGTGGCGGGATGCGAATGGGCGGTGGCGGCGGCATTGGCAGCGGAATGCTCATGATGCCGGAGCTTCAGAAGGAGCTCAAGATCACGACGGCTCAGAAGGCATCCATTGATAAGATCATAAAGGAGATGCAGGCATTACCTCGCGACAAGATGAATCGCGAGAGCATGCAGAAGTACCAGACTCGGATCACCGGCGTTCTTAGCCAGTGGCAGAAGGGTCGCCTTAAGGAGATCGAACTGCAGTCCCGTGGCGGTTCTGCTTTGCTCGATCCCGAAGTTCAGAAATCGCTGGGCATCACGGCTGCTCAGAAAACGAAATTGAAATCCATTCAGGATGCATCGCAAAAGGAAATGCGCGCCAAGTTTGAAGCGGCACGCAAATCCGAAAAGCCGATGGATATGACCGCCATGCAAAACCTTCGCAAAGCACAAGACGCGAAGTATATGGCTCAGCTTTCAGCTTCACAGAAGGCGAAGTGGAAGACTATGACCGGTAAACCGTTCGCCATGCCTGCTATACGAGCGCGCGGCGCCGGTCGCTAACGGTCCCCACTTTCGCCAGACTCATGGACCGCCCCCGCCTCGGGGCGGTCCTTTTTTAGTCATACTCGTGCCGATGGCACGTCGGCTGGGGATTGCGCTCGTTTTCGCGCTTACCGCGTTGTTGCCTACGTGGCAGTTTTTGTTTGGTGGAAAGGTGCCCGCGCCGGTCGATTGGGCGCATCATTCGGCACCGTGGAATGGGCCGGAACCTGAGTCTGCCTACGACATCTTGGCGATGGACGGGGCGCTGCAGTTTCTGCCCTGGCGGCACTACATGCTGGAGTCGTATCGAGCTGGGCATGTGCCTTTGTGGAACCCGAATACTTTGGGCGGCGCGCCGTTTTTGGCGAACTCGCAGAGCGCGCCGATGTATCCGCTACATTGGCTTTGGCCGTTTGGGCCTGAAGCATTGCTGAGTTTTTCGGCCTGGCTGCATTTGGTGATTGCAGGGCTGGGGGTTTATGCCTTGTGCCGGCGGTTGGGCGGGCTGGTGGTTGGCGGGTTTGTGGCCGGGATTTCGGTTCAACTGAGCGCGTTTTTCATCGCGTGGACTGCCTTGCCGAGCGTGGTGATGACTGCGGCGTGGATCCCGTGGTGTTTGTGGGCTGTGTTGTGGGTTGCTTCAGCGGTATCGGGTCGGGCATTGGCTGCGGTTGGCGGTTGTGTTGGGATGATGCTGCTGGCAGGGCATTTGCAGATTGCGGCCTATGGATTGTTGGCGGTGGTTGCCTTTGTTTTGTGGTTGGTTGCGTTTCCGGTGTCGGATGGGTCTGACGGGAGAGCGCGCTGGCGGGCGGTGTGGGCTTTTGCGGGCATTGCGCTTGGGTTTGCGATTGCCGCGCCGCAGTTGTTGCCGGCGATCGAGAACGGGCGGCAGGGGCACCGGGCCGGGACGGCTACGGCTGAGGGGTGGGATGCGTATCGGGGGTCGGCGGCTGCGCCTTTGGAATTGGTGACGCTGGTCTCGCCTGATTTCTTTGGCACTCCGCAGCCGCGGAACGAGAATACGGGGGCGACGTCGTACTGGCTTGCTTATGAGAAGCCGGGGCGGCATTATGCGGAGATCGCGTTTTATGTCGGGCCGGTGGTGCTGCCATTGGCAGCGTTTGCGTTGGTGGGTATTCGGCGTCGGCCGCACGTCGGGTTTTTCGGCGTGCTTGCGTTGTTGGGTTTGTTTATTGCGTTAGGGACGCCGGTTGCGCAGGCGCTGTATTTCGGGGTGCCGGGTTGGTCGGCGACGGGGTCGCCGGCGAGGGCGGCGGTGTTGGTGACGTTGGGGTTGTGCGTGTTGGCGGGAATGGGACTGCGGGATGACGTCAAGCTCTTCGGCGAAAACAAGGAACCCAAAAAGTGGCTTATTTACTCGCCGTTGCTGCTTCCTGGGCTGATTTACCTTTCCGTTGCCATCAGACAGCGACCCGACCACGTCATTGAGGTGTTTGGTAGTCCTTCAAGCGGCACGGCCGGTTTGATTACATGGGTGGCGTTTGTCGCCCTTGTATGGACGATTGCAAAAATTCGATGGACACTCTACACTCTAATCGTCCTTGCGATTGTCCCGATTGCTTTCTTGCACTCAGTGATCCCAATGAGCGGAAGTGGCGATTACGACGTAGATTTTCCCGGCAAGAAGAAACTGCAAGAAGCCGGGAGAATTGCGGTTGTTGGCGATGATTGGCCGTTTTTGACCGCTCCAACGAAAAGTATCGCACCGCCGAACACGCTCGTTCCTTACGGCATAAAAACAGTAAGCGGATATGATTCCATCGTCTCGGAAAAATACAAAGCAAAACTCGACGACGCGAACGGGGAAGACAGCGCGCCGCCTGCAAACGGCAATATGATGTTCGTTAAACCACAAGTCGATTTGATCAAACTAAGAAGGATGGGAGCCGACGCGGTCATGGCTTCCACCGAATTCACCTACGACCTCCCGATAATTTACGAAGGTGACAACTGGCGGCTTTACAAACTCGAAGGCGAGACGGATCAGCCATTCCTTTTCCACGAATCGTATAACCACAAGAAGCTGCGTTGGGAAGGCGATTTCCGGGATATTTCGCGCAACTGGCTCGACTCCGCCGATGCGGACGGTTGGGAAATGATCGCGACTTCGTACAGCTTTACGGAGAAGACAGTCGTGGCGACGTATCGCCCACACTCGTATCGGCTTGGACTGCTGCTCGCGATGATGGGCGGGTCGGCGTTATTGGCGCTTGCGATCGGTGGGCGCAGGGCCCGCGCGACTACAGATGGAACAGTAGTCTGAGAGGGTGACCCTCTCAGGATCGCCTAGAAGGCGAAATTACGATAAGCTTAAGAGGTGCCGGTAATCAAGACCGAGCCCACCGAGAGGCAGCAGGACAGCTCGTACAGCGGCCGCTACGCGGCGATCATGTTCAACAACGATTCGAACTCGTTCGATGAAGTGATTCGAATCGTGATGCTGGCGACCTCCTGCCCTGTCGAAGAGGCGCAAATCGAAACCTGGGAGGCGCATACCTTCGGGGAGGCTGCCGTGCACTTCGCGGCGGAGACGGAGTGCGCGAGGGTTGCGCTCACGATCGCCTCGATCGGCGTGAGGACGGAAGTTCGGAAAGAGTGGGACGACTGAAGCCTCCACCTTCGGCGACTGGGGCGAGCCGCGAGCGGCTGGGCAGAACGCTGGCGCAAACTACGGCAGTCCGAAACACGGAACCTGGCAACGTGGCGGGGACCGTACCGACCGTCGACCCAGAGATCATCGAGGATATCGATTCGATTGGCTCTGGCGGATGGGTGGTGACGGTGTTCGACAACGACACCAACACGTGGGACGAGGTTGTTGGGGCGCTTATAAAGGCGACCGCGTGCACTGTGGAAGAGGCGCATATGGAGACTTGGGAGGTGCACCACTTGGGCAAGAGCGTTGTGCACCATGCATCGCAAGCCGAGTGCAAACAGGCCGCGGCGATCATTTCGACCATCGGCATCCGGGTGACCGTTACGAAAGAGTAGGGCGGCGAGTCGGTAAACTCGGACATCCCTATGGCTCGTAAAGCACCCACGCGCGCAACAAAGAAGCCGGCAGTACGGACTCGCCGGCAAACGACCGAAAGTACGACTACACGGAACGGCAAGCCGCTGCCCGGCGCCGACATCGCCGTGGCGACGTTATCCGGATTTCGCAAGGACTTCGACAGTAGCCGAGCGCACTCGGTGGCGATGAACGCCGTTACCAAAACCAGCATTAACGGGATCGCGCAAAGCCGAGCGGCGATTGTCAACTCGACGCAGGTTTATTCTCACACCGTGGACACTGCGAAAATCACGTCGCAGAAACAGAGCGGCAGGTGCTGGCTTTTTGCCGGACTGAACACTCTGCGAATGGCAGCGGTGCAGCGACTGGATGTTGATAAAGACTTCGAGTTTTCGCAGACGTTCCTGATGTTTTGGGACAAGTTGGAGAAAGCGAACTATTTTTACGAAAATATTTTGCACACGCTGCACGAGCCGGTCGGCAATAGAGTGTTAGATTTCTTAATGGATGGGCCGATACAGGACGGGGGGCAATGGGACATGTTCGTGAACCTGGTTCGCAAGTACGGCCTGGTGCCGAAAGAGACGATGCCCGAATCGCAGAGCAGTTCTTCTACGGGAATTATGAATTCGCTGATTACGCGAAAGCTGCGATCGGACGCCGCAAAGCTTCGCGAGATGGCGAAGAAGAGCGGCATTCAGGCTTTGCGAAAAAAGAAGAAGGCGATGCTAGGGGAGGTTTTTCGAATGCTTACGATACACTTAGGCGAGCCGCCACAAGAATTTGAATGGCAGTGGCGAAACAAGGGTGGTGACTTCCATCGCGAAGGCGTGATGACGCCGCACTCTTTTAGTGAGAAGTTTGTTGGCAACATTTTGGAAGACCACATCTGCCTTATTCATTGCCCGCAGAAATCCAAATCTTACGACACGTTGTATACGGTGCAGTACCTCGGCAATGTCGTGGAAGGCGATATTGTGAATTATTTGAATCTGCGCGTTGCGGATTTGAAGAAAGCGGCGATCGCCATGATCAAAGACGGCAAAGCGGTTTGGTTCGGCTGCGACGTTGGCAAAATGCTCGATCGTGAGGCGGGTGCGCTGGATGCCGCGCTCTACGATTACGAAAGCGTTTACGGGTTGAAAATCGATATGGACAAGCCGACGCGTTTGGACTATTGCGATAGCCGCATGACGCACGCGATGGTTCTTTGCGGCGTTGACTTGGATACTAAAGGCAAGCCGCGAAAGTGGCGCGTTGAGAACAGCTGGGGCGAGGACGGCGCCGGCAAGGGCTACCTTGCCATGACTGACGAATGGTTCGACGAGTTTGTTTATGAAGTCGCCGTGGAGACTTCGTATTTGACCGAGGCGCAAAGAGCGGTTTTGAAATCGAAGCCCGTCGTTCTGCCTCCTTGGGATCCGATGGGAGCGTTGGCGTAAATGGTTGAGTCCTTAAAATCGTTGCTCGGTGGTATTATTGATTACGCCGGAATGTACCCTCCAGCGCAATTACCTTTGAGCGAATCACTGCGCAATTACATTCGGTACAAGAACGGCAAAGAATCGTGGATTGTCAATCGATTTGTTTGCCCGGCGTCTAAAGTTTCCGAGTTAGAAGCGGGCCTGAAGTGGCACGATTATGACCGTCGGTTCGGTGTTTGTTTGACGGGCAGCGGTGGCGATAACGCTACCGGATTTGTTGCAAACACGCTGGCTGACCTCAAGTCGTCGCGCAAGATTGACAAGGTGTTTTTCGATGCGTTTGAAACGCGTTTGCCCGCAAGTGAACTTGCCAACGGGGATCTGACGCATTTGGTGATGCAGGCTTCGCGCGGTTTGGAGGAAGAAACGCTGCTCTATCTAGAAGTGCCGCTGACAGACAAGTGGCGCGCCGAGGTTCCCCGCGCTCTCGATGCCATTGCAAGGAATCCGCGAGCACGGGCGAAGGTGCGTTGCGGTGGCCCGACTGCCGATGCGTTTCCTAACACCGAGCAGGTTGCCGCGTTTATTGCAGAGTGTGCGGCCAGGAAATTGCCATTCAAGGCGACTGCCGGGCTGCATCATCCGATAAGAACATACGACGAGGACTTGAAGGTGAGCCATCACGGTTTCTTGAATGTGTTTATTGCGGCGGCGGTTGCGCTCTCATTTAAGGCGGACGCTGCGAATCTGGTGCCGATTTTAGCGACGACGGACGCTTCCGATTTTCGGTGCTTGGGGACGCGTCTTTCCGTTGGAAATTGGCATTTATCTTTAAAACAGTTGCGTGAAGCGCGTGATTTTGCGGTCGGTTATGGTTCGTGTTCTGTAAGCGAGCCCCTCGCTGATCTTGCGCATTTGGGCTACGCCATGAAGGTGACCATTTAGATGAAGTCGTGGATTGAGGTTTCGGAGGAGTCGCACTTCCCAATTCAGAATTTGCCTTACGGTGTTTTTTCGCTGCGCGGTGAGGAGCCTCGGGGTTGCGTGCGAATCGGCGATTTTGTATTGGACCTTGCGGAGATTCACGGGGCGGGGTTGCTTCCAGGGCCGGATGTGTACAACGTGGCGCATTTGAATTCGTTTATGTCGCTTGGGCCTGATTCTTGGTCGGAGATTCGTGCGGCTTTGGTCGACCTTTTGCGTGAAAGCGAAGGAACCCTTCGTGACGATGGTGAGTTGCGTCGGGCTGCTCTGTTGCCTATTGACAGCGTGCAGATGCATTTGCCGGTGCGTATTGGGGCGTATGTCGATTTTTATTCCAGTGAGCAGCATGCGACCAACGTTGGCACCATGTTTCGGCCGGATGCACCTCTAAAACCGAATTGGAAGCACTTGCCCGTTGGTTACAATGGGCGCGCCAGCAGTGTCGTCGTTTCCGGAACGCCGATTAAACGACCGATGGGTCAGACCGCACCGGGTCAGGCGACTGAACCGATTTTCGGCGCATCACGAAATTTGGATTTTGAGTTGGAAGTCGGCTTTATTACCGGTGCTGAGAATCCGCTTGGCAATCGGGTTCCGACGTCGCGCGCCGATGACTTTATTTTCGGGTTGGTGCTAGTTAATGACTGGTCGGCGCGAGATATTCAGCGTTGGGAGTATGAGCCGCTGGGGCCGTTTCTTGCGAAGACGTTTGCGACTAGCATTTCACCGTGGGTCGTGCCGATGGCTGCACTCGACGCATTTCGGATTTCGGGACCTGAGCAAGATCCGCCGGTATTGGATTATCTGAAGTACGACAAGCCGTGGCGTTTGAACATGGAACTTGAGGTCGCGCTGCAGACAGAGCAGATGTCGAAACCGCAGGTTATCAGCCGCACCAATTTCAAGAATATGTATTGGAACATGGCGCAGCAACTGGCGCATCAGACGGTGAATGGGACGAATGTTCAGGTCGGAGATCTGTATGCTTCGGGCACGGTGAGCGGAGACGAACCGGACACTTACGGCTCGATGCTTGAGCTGGCCTGGCGCGGTGAGAGACCGATTACGATGGTCGAAACCGGCGAAGAGCGCAAGTTTTTGCAGGACGGCGATAGGGTGACGATGTCGGGCTATTGCCAGGGGGATGGCTATCGCGTGGGATTCGGCGAAGTCGCAGGAAAAATCTTGCCCGCCTAACACTACGAGTAGTATTGAC
>JBDSVQ010000091.1:0-16408 GCA_039927135.1 Fimbriimonadales bacterium
TCACCCACCCGCCGCCGTGAATACAAACAATCGCTGGCAGCGGCCCGCCATCCGAAAGAATTGCGTCGTAGCGCAAGCCGGCGCTGCCGGCGTTTGGATAGACTTCGTCGGCAACCATCATGATCCCATTACCGCCGCAAGCAGCTGTTCCGTTTCGGCGACGGCATCGGCAAAAACGTCTACCGCGGTATCCGCCTGCTCTTTCGTCATGATCAGTGGTGGTTCAAATCGAATCACGCGCGGATTGTTTAGCGTATACGCAGCAACAACATTTCGCTTGACCATTGCCGCAATGGTGAGCTCCGCAACGTCGTCCATCGAGAACTCTACGCCGATCATAAGGCCGACACCACGAACTTCGGAAAACACTGCGGGGAAGTGCGCACCAACCTCGCGCAGACGGGCAATAAGGTGCTCGCCAACGACGCGCGAGTTTTCCGCAAGCCCTTCCTCTTCGATAACTTCGATCGCAGCAAGCGCCACCGAGCAAGCCAGGGGATTGCCGCCGAAAGTACTCGTATGCAAAAGCGGGTTCTCCCCAAACGCGCGCTCCCATACCGCAGCCGTACCCATAACCGCTCCGACGGGCACTACACCGCCACTGAGCCCTTTCGCGAGGGTCATGATGTCGGGCACGACTCCGGTGTGCTCGGCGCCGAACATCTTGCCGGTTCGACCGAATCCGGTTTGCACCTCATCCAAGATGAGCAGCGCACCATGCGCGTCACAAATTTCGCGGACCGCAGGCAAGTAGCCCGCGTCCGGCACATGGATGCCGCCTTCGCCCTGAACCGTTTCTACAATCACCGCTGCCGTGTGGTCGTCGACGGACGATCGCATTGCGTCGACGTCGTTGTAGCGAACGTGGCAGAACTCGGGAATCAGCGGATAAAACGGCTCGCGATAGTTGTCCTTCCCGGTTGCGGAGAGCGCGCCCATGCTCTTGCCGTGATAGCCGCCTACGGTCGAAACGACTTTAGGGCGATGGTCGTAAACCTTCGCCATCTTCAAGGCGCCTTCAACGGCTTCGGTGCCGCTGTTGCACATGAAGGTGAACTGCAGATCGCCGGGGGCGATGCTCGCCAGCTTTTCGGCGAGGTCGGCGTACTGCTTGCTGAAGAACACCTTGCTCGACAAGGGCATCGTGTCCAGCGCTTTCTTGGCAGCTTCAACGACTTTCGGGTGCCGATGGCCGGGGCTGAAGACGCCGTAGCCGCCCAGGCAATCCAGGTACCGCTTGCCCGCGTCGTCGGTGATGTAACAGCCTTCTGCTTCCATTTCGACGCCGTAACCGGCGAAATCCAGCAGCTTGGCGAGGCCGGGGTTCACGTATTGCGCGTACTTGCGCTTAGTGGCCTCGGCGACCGTTTCTTGCATGGCCAGATTATGACCGTAAAGGTATCCTCTCGGGCTGCATGGAACAAACGCTCATTATCGTCAAGCCCGACGCGGTTGCCCGCGGATTGATCGGCGAAGTTATCCGCCGTTTCGAGGCGCGCGGCCTTAGAATCACCAAGCTTTCGCTTCTGGATGCTCCGCGGGAGACCGTGGAATCGCATTACGACGAACATCGTGAGAAGCCGTTTTTTGGCGACGTCGTCGCCTACCTGACCTCCGGACCTATCGTCGTGATGGCGGTCGAGGGGCCGAACGCGGTGGGCGCGTGCCGCGCGATGATGGGCGCGACGAACCCCTCCGAAGCTGCGCCGGGCACTATCCGGGGTGACCTTGCGGTTTCATTGGAAGAAAATGTTGTTCACGGAAGCGCTGACCCTGAGTCGGCGCATCGCGAACTTGCCATCTGGTTCCCCCTAAATCAATGAAGCTCGTTACCATCCTAAAATCCAAAATCCACCATGCGCGGGTGACGTATGCAAATCCCGATTACGTCGGAAGCGTCGAAATGGATCGCGATATCATGGCGGATGTCGGTTTATTGGATGGGGAATTCATATACGTTTGGAATGTTGAAAATGGCGAGCGTTTTACGACGTACGCTTTTTCCGGCGATAAAGGCGTTTTCGGGGTTAATGGCGCGGCGGCGCACCGTGTGAAAGTCGGCGACCGGTTGATTATTGCGGCTTTTACTTTTACCGACGAGACGATCGTGCCGAAAATCGTTTTGCTCAATGAGAAGAACGAGATCGACAGGGAGCTGAAGCCTTTCAGCAGAACCGGCGAATAAATGGCTGATTTAATGCGCCTTTTAGAAGAATCGGGCGCGATCTTGAAAGGGCATTTCCTGCTCACAAGCGGCCGGCACAGCGATACGTATTTCGAGAAGTTTCGCGTGCTGGAGCAGCCGGGTGTTTTATCGGAAGTTTGCGGCGAATTGGCGTCGCGATTCGATGCTTCGGAAATCGACGTTGTAGCAGGGCCGACTACCGGGGGCATCATCATCGCATTCGAAATCGGGCGTCGGTTGGGCAAGCCTGCGCTGTACATCGAACGCGAGAACGGGAAGCGGGCGTTGCGTCGCGGCGCTGTTTTGCAGCCCGGCGCGCGGGTGTTGGTGGTCGATGATGTTTTCACGACCGGCACCAGCGTGGTCGAAGTGGTCGAACTGTTACGCTCTCTTGGCGGTGACATTGCGGGTGTCGGCGTTTTGGTTGATCGCAGCGAAGCGCGCCCGGATTTCGGCGCGCCGTTCGAGTCGGCCGTTCGGGTGACGGCGACGTCGTACGCCTCCGACGAGGTGCCTTCCGAATTGGCGGCGGTGCCGATTAGCAAGCCCGGTACTCGGTAGTCACATTCATTCATCATCATTCTCTACATCGTCACACTTTTTTCTCGATTCATCTTGCTCACTTTTTTGAACGGGGCGGTTGCTTCTTTCGAGGCTGTTCACGAGGTGAGCGCGCGGTTCGATCGGCATCGTGAATGCTGGTCTCAAAGGTTGGCCCAGATAGAAGGCCGCCGTGGATAAGCTAACCGATATCTCGGTGAGTGCAGGTATCAAAACGCCTATCCTGGGCACCCACTAACTGCAGGCTTAGCTTGCCATCCGGAGCAGGCAAGATGCCTGCGCTACGTCTATACGGCATTTCAGGAGGCAAAAGTCAAGCAACTTTCTTTGGGATTGCCGTCATTTCTCGGTTTGGGAGGGCCAAATGCCGATGCCGCCGTGGATAAGCTAACGTACGGAATAACCCGCCGTGAGTTCGTGAACGCTTATCCTGAGCACCCGTGCGCCTTGGTTGAGGTTTCAGGGCTGACTGAAATGTGCAGGGCCCTTCGCATCCATTGCCGAGGGCCTGGATAGGCCGGCTCGATAGCAATTATCTTGTCATTCTCGAACGTACTTGTCATCTCGAGCGAAGTCGAGAGATCAGATTTCTCCACTCCGATTCGCCGGTCGAAATGACGGGGTTGCTTTTGGCTCCGGTCGAAATGACGGGGCTGCTTTTGGCTCAGGTCGAAATGACGGGGTTGCTTTTGGCTCCGGTCGAAATGACGGGGCTGCTTTTGGCTCCGGTCGAAATGACGGGGAGGAATCGGCGTCGCAAAAAACGAGGGGGCGACGCTCTTACGTTGTGCGGTTAAAGCGCGGCCCTGCCACGGCCGTTGCGGCCATTGTCTTAGCGGGTATTTGTCGTCGCGCTTTCATGGGAGGCGGAGTGTACCACAGGATTATTCTTCTCGGTTTTTGCCGCGGCCCTGGAACCACTTCCTTAGGCACCTGTAAGCAGTCCAGACCGGGCCAGGGGCTTGGTTCATGGATTCTTTGCGGCCCTGCCTGCTTCGAGTTTGACTTTCTTGACGAGGTCACGCAGACTTTGGATTGTGACGAATGTGAAAAGCACGGCTGCAAAAAGCTCGACCCATTGCATGGCCGTCGACGGTGGAAGGGTTCGGCCAATCCAAAAATATATCATCACGCCAATGCCAGCTGGCAGCATGATTGCTAACTCAAGCCACCAGCCCCATGCTTTCTTGCAAAGAATTGCGATTCCGGCAATCATGGCAAAGGCGCACCATGTGATGACCCCGTAGAACAAGAGCAAAGTTTGGGGGTCTTCAACTCTCTTTGGCGGAAATGATCCTGCCGTAACCGACTGCGAAATAACCAGCCAAAGCAGGTAGCTCGCGGCAAAGCATTGCCATCCGATGATCACCGTGTTCTTGCCGGGTCCGTTCAGCCATTGGCGGGCGCGGGAGAAGATGCTGCTGGTCTTTTCCGATGTAGTAGGCACGGCTAGACTCGCTTTCCGTCTGGGAGCGTGTCTTCGATCCTCTCAGTTAGACCAAAGAGCGCAAATCGATGGCCCATTAGAGTTCCGGTGAACGCCATCGCTAGCGGCATTAGGAACACGGCAGAGCTGGTCTTCTCTTTTCGCCAATCGTACACTATCCATGTCGAGAGTACGATGATGGCGGCAACCGCCGACGACCACATGCCGACGTTACGGACAATGCTCTCGCGCGAATCGCGAGCGTGCTTGATGGCTGCAAAGCACGCACACATGATCAGGCAAGCAAGGAGGGAGTAGAGCCCACTCGTGAAGTAGATTGTTGTATGCAGCGCGATAAGCGCCGCGACTGAACCAACCCTTGCCCACATGGTTGATTAGAGTATACGATAGCAGGCCCCTGATTTGGGAAGGCTGCCTCCGAGACAAGCTTATGGAGGTGACTGGAGGGTGAGAGACGATGAACGCTTGTCACGGGCACCCTGGGTGAGATTCTAATCAGATTTTGTGGAGAATCGAGGCGCATTCTCCTCACGACTTGAGGCGAATACCGCCGCCGTGGTCGGAGAAAAAGCCACCACATATTTCAGGTGGTGGCTATTGGATTCGGAAGGAACCTAGCGGCCGCCGCCACCGCCGGCGTGCACGCCGATGCCTTCCTTCTTGATGGCATCGAATGCTTCCCGCGCGGCTTTTAGAATGATTTCGCGCTCTTCAAGCTTGGTTACGTCTAGCAAGACGGTGGGAGCGACTCCGGAGCCTTCGAGGCGCTTGCCGCCCGGGGTGACGTATTCCATCATCGGGATTTGCAGCGAGAAGCCCTCGGGAAGCGGGTGGAAGGTGCTGGCGAGCACGGCTCCGGCAGACTTGTTGCCGATGACCTTGCCGCGCTTGTTGTCCAAAACGGCCGCCGCGAATATCTCGCTGGCGCTAGCCGAGCCGGGACCGATCAAGACCACAATGCCGCCGCCGAAAGGCTTCGCCTCTCGACGCGCGCTGGGCCGAATCGGCCAGCCGCCGTCCTTGGCGATCGCGATCGGATCGTCGCTTTTGCCGGGGTTGGCCTTCTTGTATTCGTCGGCGTGGTACTTCGTAATGAACGTTCCCATCGAAGCCTTGGCAGGCATAACTTTTCCGGCGAGGTGCGCAAGGTTAATAACTGCGCCTCCGCCGTTGCCGTGCAGGTCGATGATCAGGCTTTCGGCCTTGCCGTCGAGCTGCTCGAAATAGCCATCGATCAGCTTTTGGTCGTAGCCAGTGGAAAAGGTGTTGATCGTGAGCATCGCGGTTTTCGAATCGATCCACTCGAGCTCATCTTTTATCAGCAGGCTAAATTCGTTGCGGGTGATGGGCAGCGTGATTTCTTTGCCATCGCGCAGGAGCGTGATTTCGACTTTGGTGCCTTTCGGCCCGCGTACTTTCTCAGGGCCGTCGACCTTTTCGCCGTCCGCTTTGATAATAATGTCGCCGACTTTGACGCCGGCGGCTTCAGCCGGGCCACCCGGCAGCACTTTGACGATCTTGATCCCTTTATCGTCCGGCTGGATCAGCACGCCAATGCCGACGCTCTTGCCGGTTGTGCGCGTCTCTGCGCCGCGCGGGGTCAATAGCTGGATGTGTGAGAAGCCAAACTCGTCAAGGGCTTTGTTGACGACGCCTGAGAACGCATCCTGCGTCGTCGTTTTCATGATATCGGCTTTGTGGGTTGCTGCAAAGCTGGCCCACTTTGAGAAGTCGACTCCGCCCACATAGGCGCGCTCGGCTATGGTCTTGCCAATAGCTTCGAGGACTTTCTCTTTTGATTCGTTAGAGATCGGCTGCGCAATGGCTGCCGATATGGCGGCAATTGCCGCTAAGACAAGCATGGACTTGAGTTTCATCGTTGAATTCGATTCCTTGGAGGAAGTTTACGCAGATTGAGCCCGCTTAAGTTGCGAGCAAGCGTCTCAAGTTGAACGAACGAGCCCGCGATAGGGTTCCCGCCATAAAATTCGGGCGCTCGGCACCAAGGGGAGAAACAGCCGAGCGCCCAATAGTGAGGAGGTTAGGTTAACTGGCCTCCGCTGCCGCTTCGGGGGCCTTATCTTCGAGGAAAAGCTTGTACACGAGGGCGGCTGCAATCGCGCCGACAATAGGCCCGATAAAGTAGACGGCGAGTTGGCTGACCTGCCCGCTGACCGCGGCAGTGCCGAAGTAGCGCGCCGGGTTCATTGCGGCACCCGTGTAGGGGCCTCCTATCATGATGCCGATGGTAACAGCCATGCCGATGCAAAATCCGAACATCTGCCGCGCCGTGCGGCCGGAATCAACGGCGACCATGAGTACGGTCAACATCAACACGAAGGTGAGCATGCCCTCGATGCCGATGGCCTTGACCATGCTCAGGGTTTCAGAATCGTAGCTCAGGTTGCCAAGGTAGGGAGCGTTCTCGCGAAAACGGCTGAACATGCCCCAAACGCCGATGCCTCCGAGGACACCGCCGATCAGTTGCATGAACACGTAGGTGATCATTTGGTTGGCTTTAACTTTGCCAATCACAAACAACCCGACCGTGACCGCTGGGTTGATGTGGGCGCCGGAGCGGCCCGCAAAGGCGTAAACGCCAATCATGAGGGCGAGGCCATGCGCCAGGGCGATACCAAGCAGGCCATATCCTGCTTGGCCGGTCATGGCCATGTATTCGTTCATGCAGATGGCAGAGCCGCCCACAAAAGTAAGGAAAAATACGCCGAGCGCTTCGGCGACCCCCGCCCTGAATAAGTTAGATCCCATGTATGTTGCACGGAAAAGAGTCCGCGTCCTTGCCAAAAGACGGACGATGGGTGCAGAATGACGCTACAACCGATTGTTAATGCGATGGTCAAGCTGCCCGTTGCTATGGTTAGTACCCAAACGAAACGGAGGGAGTTCGTGGTTTATCAACCTAATCGCCTTGTCCTTGAAGCAGGGCACCGACTGGTCGTGGAACAGTTTTCACGTACCGCTGACATGAGGCTCGCTTTGCGCCCCGCGCGAAAACGCCTCTTCGCTACCGAGCCGAACATTGCCTCGCTGCAAGTTGAGCTTAACAAGCCCGCCTTCGCTGCATTGGTCAGCTCTGAAGACCCGGACGGGAAACCGTTCCTCGTTTTCGAAACCGACCCGGTGTCTGCAGGCATCCGGGACTTATATCGCAACGCCGACATTCCGTACATTGAAGCCGACCAGGTCGGTGGGAGGGGCATGCTACGGTTCGAGCGTCCGGGCTTCAGCGCAAAGCTGCAGTTCGACGATCGAGGGGACACTGCTGCAGTGGAATCTGTACTTCGATGGGCGGAAACGTCGTCGCAGGACTATCGCGGATCGCTGATCCGCAACGTTGCTGAGCGCGCGATCTCCGAGGCCCTTGCGGGTTGTTCGGAGGAGTTAGGCATCTCGGTTCATCACCAAGTGCCTTTCGGCTACGCCGCGGGCTATCGCCAAGATCTTCCGCGCTCAATCGCGCGACACACGATCGAGATGGCGGTTTCCATGAAGCCTTCTGTGGCTCCCGGAGCGCCGGTGGTCATGCCGATTCGCGTGGAAAACGAGCCCGATTCAGCTCGCGATGCGGAATCCCTCGAGCGCGACGAGTCCGTCGCGGACTTCGTTATTTCGGTTGGCATGCCGATGGCTGCCATCCAGCCAACGGAGAGCGGAAAGTTCCGATTGACCTATAGCCTCGAAGACATGGGAGACAACGAGCTAGACGCCGACGATAAGGATGGGTGGGCGAAAGCCATGCGGGGCTTCGCCGCGCACGCCGTCAACGTCACTCGCCAGGGTATCGAGATTCCGGCCTGACCGCCTGAGTTTGTCGAATTTGCGGCTGCGCGAATGCGCAGCCGATTTTGTTTAATCGCTCGGATATACTCGCAGGCATGATCCGGGTTGGTATCAATGGTTTTGGGCGCATCGGCCGCCTCACTCTTCGCGCAATATTGGAAAAGTATCCGAACGAGATCGAAGTCGTTGGGATCAACGATTTAACCGACCCTAGGACAAACGCCCACCTCTTCAAGTACGACAGCACTTTCGGTCAGTTTAAAGGTGATACGAAGTTTGACGATGACGAGATCATCATCGACGGCAAGAAAATGCGCTCGTTTGCGATGAAGGACCCGGCTCAAATCGACTGGGCTTCCACGGGCGCACAGGTTGTCCTTGAATCCACGGGCATCTTTACTGACCGAGATAAGGCCGCGGCTCATCTGGGAGACACCGTCAAGAAGGTCATTATCAGCGCTCCCGCCAAGGGCGACGACTACACCTTAGTTCTCGGAGTCAACGACGATGGGTACGACCACGCCAGCCATCACGTCATCAGCAACGCAAGCTGCACGACGAACTGTATCGCCCCGATGACGAAAGTCTTAGTTGATAACTTCGGCATCGAGAGCGGCTTGATGACCACGATTCACAGTTACACCAACGACCAGCGAATTCAAGACCAGGCGCATAAAGACCTCCGTCGAGCCAGGGCGGCAGCGCAAAGCATGATCCCGACGAGCACCGGCGCCGCGAAGGCGCTTGGCATCGTGATTCCTGAGGTTCAGGGCAAAATGCACGGCTTCGCGGTTCGCGTTCCAACGCCGACCGTCTCCATGGTTGACCTTGTTGTTTCCTTAACCAGGCCGGCAAGCGTTGACGAAATGAACACAGCATTTAGGGAGGCGGCAAGCGGGAAGATGAAAGGCATTCTCGCCGTGAGTGACGAGCCGTTGGTGAGCGCGGATTACATTGGCAATCCCTTTTCTTGCACGATCGATTCGGAGTTGACGATGCGCATAGGCGACAACATGGCGAAGTGCATCGGCTGGTACGACAACGAGTGGGGTTATTCGGTGCGTTGTGCCGACCTGATCAAGTTCATGGGTGATCGGGGGCTCTGATAGCGGATACACTTTCGGGATTGGAAATAGCGCGGCGACTCAACGCATGAGGCGGTTCAACAGCGAAGGCATCGAGAGGCGACGGCTCGCTGACGTGCTCGTCGACGGCCGACTCGTCCGCGAAGCCAAAGTCCGCGGCGCGTGCATGCTCTGCAAGGGCAAGCCTGTCACCGACGCCGGCCTTTGTGAAGGCTGCCTCGCCAGCCTAACTGACGACGAGATCCGCCTCGCGACCCCGTTCATAGAGGGCACACGCTTTTGAACGAAGCTCTCATCGCACTCGCCGCGTTCGCCGGGCTCCTCGCAGCCGCCTGGTTTTTTAGCAAGCGGCGGCAAATCCCTGCGCCGAGACAGCGCTTTCGAATCGAATTCTGGGTGTTCTGCGCTGAGGATCAGCGTCCAACAGACGCGGACATCATGCGGCGTATCTCGGCGGCCCCCTTCGCGAAGGGCGGTATCCGCAACGAAGACGCCCGCATGATCGCGGACATCCGATTCAACATCGGCCGCGCGAAAAGGCAGCGTAACGCGATGCTCTTCCGCCCCGACGTCATCGGCGACTCAGATGCCGAGATCGACGAAACGGCCTTGGCCGCCATCGAGGATGTCGACAACCTTATTAACGTCCGCTTCGCCTCCGACGCCCCGCCCGTCGAGCCGAAGCGCTACCTCCGCCTTGCCACCTACGTCGTAGAAGCGGTCTGCGATCTTTGCCGCGGCGTCGCCATCTGGGACGCCGTCAAGCAAGACCTGTTCCTGCCCGGCGCGCTTCGCGGAAAGCTGGAGCAAAACGCCGACGGCGCCGCCTACGAACACCACGTCGATGTGCGTTGGGGCGAAATCGAAGGCGCAGGCATGGCCTTCACCCGAGGCATGGAAAAAATCGGGCTACCGGATCTATCGTTCGACGATCAGCCTCTCGACCAACGCACGCTGGCTACGTTTATCGTCGAGGAAACCGCCAAGCTTTGCTGGGAAGGCGGCACTCTAACCGATTCCAAGTTCAGCGGCTTCGGCGAAGATTTCACTGTCGAAGTCGGCAAAGAAACTGCCCCGAGCCCCCGCCACGCCGGGCCGATTGTTGGCCTCCGAGCTTTTCGTTATCGGCCGAGCGAATAACGGGGCATAATTCAAAGTACATCGGGGCGTGCAGCCCTATGGAGGTGTATTTAGGATGTTGCTCATAGCCTTGACAGCCATTACGATCGGCGCGGCCACGCCTGTCGACGAAGGATTCACAAAATTTAAGATCGGCACGATCGAACAAAAGCTCAAACCGAGCGCTCGCTCACGAGAGCTAAAGCCGGATTCGCCCAACGAAGCCGCTGCCTTTTGGTATGGAGCCCGTGCGTCTGAGAATGGCGAGTGGCCCCACGACGCAATCATGCGCGCGAAAGAGCAGCTCGACAACCTTCGCCAGGTCGACGGCGGCGGAGTATCTGCGGCATCGTGGACATGGCTCGGGCCGGGCAACGTTGGCGGCAGGCTTCGCGGGATTCTCATTCATCCGACTAATCCGTCGACGATTTGGGTCGGCTCTGTTGGAGGCGGTGTTTGGCGAACCACCAACGGCGGTACGTCTTGGGCGCCAATGGACGACTTTATGGCTTCTATCGGCGTGAACTCCATGGCGATGGACCCAGCCAATCCGGATCATCTATATGCCGGCACGGGAGAAGGCTTCTTTAATACGGGGCTTCCTGGCTCATCGAACAATGCATTCCGACGTGGTGCAGGCATCTTCAAATCCGAAGACGCCGGCACAACTTGGAATCGCATGCCGAGCACGGAGACGCCCGATTTCTACTTCGTAAACCGCATCGCGATTTGCCCGACGAACCGAGACCTGATCATGGTCGCTACCAACGATGGCATCTTTCGCAGCACGAACCGTGGGGCATCGTTTGCGATGGTCCAATCCGGGAAGACGTACGATTTGCGCTTCCATCCGACCGATCCGCTTAAAGCGGTTGCGGGCCGCTCGAACGGGGTTACGCTCAGGACGGTTAACGGTGGCTTAAGCTGGCTAGCCTCAACCGGTTCTACGGGGCAGCGCGTCGAATTGAATTATTTCCGCGGAGACCCGAACACGGTTTACGCAGCGATCTCCAATAACGGAAGAATCAAGGTTTGGCGCTCGACCGATGGCGGCGCGACGTTCGCCGTGCGAACCGGCGGGAACGGCATCACGACATACGCCAACTACAACACGAGTTTCTGGGTCGACCCGACGAACGCCAGCCGAATGATCTTGGGCGGTGTAAACCTATATCGTAGTCTCGATGGCGGCGTTACCCTCACCGCTGCATACACGAACGTACACCCGGACCACCACGTCGTTGTTGAGCATCCCCAGTTCGATGGAGTCAACAACAAGACAGTGTTTTTCGGCCACGACGGCGGCATCAGCCGAGCGACCGACTTTCTAACGAATACGACCGTCGACCTCAACAATAACCTCGGTGTTACTCAGTTTTATGGCGGCGCCATGAACAACACGTCCGGAGTGCTTGTTGCAGGCGCCCAAGATAATGGTACGCAGCGTTTCGCCGGCAATGTCCAGGGCTGGACGCACGTGCTCGGTGGCGACGGCATTTCGTGTTGCGCCGACCAAACCGACCCGAACTTCTTCTATGCAAGTTCGCAGCATGGTGCGATCCGACGATCAAGCAATGGCGGGACGTCGTTCAGTACCAGCATTGCGCCACCTGGCGCCGGTGGCGAAGACTTCAACTTTGCGACGTACTACATTCTTGACCCCAACCTGCAAACGCGAATGTACGTTTGCGGAGCACGGCTCTACCGCGCCGATAACGTGAAAACCGGTTCACCCACTTGGATCGTTTCCAAGGAAGTGATCGTGGATTCGAACGGAAGCGGAAGAGCGCCGGCCGAAGACCACTTCGAAGCCGTTCCGCCCCGCAACATTTCGACGGTCTGCGTTGCGCAGGGCAACGCAAACCTTGTTTGGGTCGGCTACAACAACGGCCAAGTTTGGAAAACCGACAACGCCCTTGCAGGCACGCCGACGTGGGAGCGCCTAGACGATGTCGAACCACTGCCACAGCGCTTCGTGAGCAAGATCGTCATTGATCCGAATAACCACAACCGCGTTTATGTTTCGTTCATGGGTTGGGAGTCGAACAATGTTTGGCGCACGACCGATGGCGGCGTTGATTTCGTAGAAATCACAGGCACCGCTCCGCACAAATTGCCGAGCGCACCGGTTGGAGCGTTCGCGCAACACCCCACAAAGTCGAGTTGGCTTTACGCGGGTACCGACGTCGGTATGTTCACTTCAAGTGACGACGGCCAAACGTGGAGCACCTATACGGACGGTCCAGGCACCGTACCGATGGCGGAGCTGACTTGGCGCAACAACAACACTTTGCTGGCTATCACGCACGGCAGGGGTGTTTTCAGCGCAGCGATCAACGTGAACACCGAGCCGGTGTCGCCGAAATCGTTCACGATAATTCGCGGAATTCAGTTCGGTTCGGCACAACTGCAGGACATCATCGAATCAGATGACCAACGCCTGGTGGTTCGCCCTGGCGTCGTGTTCTCGACGACCCTGCCGCCTGTCGAAGTGCAGATCGACGCCGTCGCCCCCTATGCGACCACGGCGACGCTCTCGGCAAGTTTCGAGTCCAGGGCATCCTCGGCGACGATCGGCTACACCGCTTACGGCTGGAACTTCACCAGCGGAGAATGGGTCGCCCTCGGCGCCGGCAGTATGACTACGACCGACACCACTGTCCAGGTTAACTTCACGAACGCTTCTGAGTACATCGAGGCGGGGACCCGCAACATGCGGATAAAGATCGCCGCTAAGGCGGACGGTCCGGTGTTTGCGTATCCGTGGTCGTTTGATCTCGACAAGGTCGTTTGGAACATGCCGACCCAGTAAGTGCCATACGCGGGGCATGGCGGCACGTCGTGCCCCGCAATGGTATAATCTCGTCTCCCACCGGGGGTATCCCGGGTTTTTGGAATGATAGAAGTCGTCGTCTTACCGAATGAAAGCATCGATAGCGCCCTCAAGCGCTTCGACAATAAGCTGCAGCAGACGGGCATTTTGCGCCGCCTGAAAGAGCACAGCTTCTACGAGAAGCCTAGCGACAAGCGACGCCGCATGAAGCGGCGAAGCGGCCGCCGCCGATAAGGATCACCTTACGCAGCCTCCGTTAAGCCGGAGGCACTTATGAGTACCCGACGGCTCTCCTCTAACCCCTCCCTAACCGGCTCCCAGAATCTGGGTGTTCCCGGTCGAAGCCGATGAACGACATCGTGATTATTGACCGAACGCGCCGCGTACGCCGAAACAGTTTCTTGAAGGCTGCTCTCGAGGCGCTCTTGGAAGCCGAAGACCAACCTCCCTCCACTGTCGAGATTCTTCTGACAGACGAGGACGAGATCCGCACGCTAAATCGCGAGTTTCGTGGGATCGACGCGGTCACCGACGTTTTGAGCTTCCCTTCTGGCGACGGCCCCGAGGATGTTCGTTTGCTTGGCGAAATCGCCGTCTGCGTGCAGGTCGCTGAAGAACAGGCGCTTGCGCGCAGAGTCACGTTGGAATCCGAGCTCGCTTGCCTTGCGGTACATGGCGCGCTGCACCTTCTCGGCTACGAAGACGAAACCGAAGCAGGGCGGCGAGAAATGATTGACAAGATGGACGCCGTGGTGACCTCTTGCGGACACGCCGTCGCCGATGACTGGGGCTCGATTTACGCTAAACGCTGATGGCTGCTCGAGATTGGGTCAAACCGTTTTCAAACGCCATGGCTGGTGTCGTTTACGCTTTCAAAACGCAGCGACATATGCGCGTCCACCTTTACACGGTGGTCATCATCATTCTGATCGGCCTTTACATGGATTTGCGCCTGCGCGAGATGATCATGCTGCTGTTTATGATCAGCTTCGTCGTCGTTGCAGAAATGTTTAATTCCGCGATCGAGGCCGTCGTTGATCTGGCGGAGCCAAACTTCCATCCGCTGGCGAAGTTTGCAAAAGATATGGCCGCCGGCGGCGTACTTATTACTACGACTACAGCCATCGTCGTAGCTCTGTTGTTGTTTTTGGGCGACGGTCGCTGGCAGGAAATCGCGCTGACTTTGAAATCGCCGGAAATTCAAACGAGTGTTGTACAACGCATTATTGTTGGCGGGATGGTCCTGCTCGTATTTATCATCATCGGCAAAGGAATGGGCAAACGAGGTCAGGTGCTTAAGGGCGGGCTAGTAAGTGGTCACGCCGCGTTTGCGTTTTTCTGCGCAACGATCTTGGTCTTTTTAACGGGCAAGTTGCTACCGGGGCTAATAGCGCTATTCTTGGCGTTTATGGTCGCCCAAAGCCGATGGGAAGCGCGGATTCATTCCGGCGTGGAGCTCGGTCTGGGAGCCGTTTTGGGAACGGGCGTTGCCATCGTGTTTTTCGGGTTGGGTCCTGGTTAGGTCATGGAGAACTTTGCAGTAACCGATTCGATGGCGCTGTGGTCACTGACCATTATCTTTGCGCTGCTCGTGCTGAACGCGCTTCTCAATCTGTCTGAATCCGCGCTTTCAGGATTGCGTGCAGGGCGGCTAAGAGAACTTATCGATGAAAAGGACAGGCGCGGTATGCGGCTTGCAAAACTCAATAGCGCGCACGCCACCTACTATGCGACTTGCCGGGTCGGTGAGCATATATGCCGCGCCGGCATTTATACGATAACGGCACTGGCGTCGCCTTGGCTGACGCGTAAGGTTGCGCCCGAGGGCTATGGTTTCGTTTGGGTTATCGGTATCGGCGTCATCTGCGTTTTCTTCGTTGCGGTTTTGAACCTCGCGTTGATCGAGTCACCATTCTCGGGCATAGCGCGGAAAAACGCTGAAGTCTGGGCTGCTCGCCTTTCTCCGTTTATCAGCTTTTTCAGAATTATTCTCGCGCCGATTGTTTGGGTTGTTTTAGCCCTGTCAGGAGCGCTTACCTCGCGCCTCAACGTAGGCTCAATTTTCTCCGCACCAATCGTTACAGAGGAAGACCTGCGTGAGATGGTGGAAGCCAGCGGAGCGAGCGGCGAGCTGATCGAAGACGAGCGTGAGATGATCCATTCGATTATCGAATTCACCGACACGGTTGCGCGCGAAGTCATGACGCCGCGAACCGCCATCGATGCTTGCGAGATCACAGCCACCGCACAGGAAGTGGCTAAGACGATCGACGAAACCGGCCATACGCGAATACCCATTTACCAAGGGTCGCTTGACCGAATCGTTGGCGTCGTGCACGCTAAAGACCTGCTTAGAACGCTGATGAACGGCAATGGAACGGGCATCAAATCCGTTATGCGGCCGGCGATGTATGTTCATGAAAGCAAAGATTTGCATGGTTTGCTCCAGGCCTTCCGGAAGGAAAGATCGTTGATGGCCATTGTGCAAGATGAATTCGGCGGCACCGCCGGCCTCGTTACTATGGAAGACGTTGTCGAAGAAATCGTTGGACAAATTGTTGACGAATATGACGATGATGAGCCGGAAGTTCAATCGCTAGACAGCGAAGGCTGGCTGGTCGACGGCAGATTGCATCTCGACGACGTGAACGACGAAATCGGATCGGACTTCGAAAGCGAAGAATTCGACACACTGGGCGGATACGTGTTCGGCCTTTTCGGCCGGCATCCATCCGATGGCGACTCAGTTGAAGACAATGGATGGCTCCTTGAAGTCCACTCAACCGACGGAAGGCGCATATTGCGCGTAAAGGCTCAGAGGCGTGAGCCCTTTGGGTAGCGGCACCGTTTATGTCGACGGGGCGTATGGCGAAGGCGGCGGCTCGGTGGTGCGTACCGCGCTGTCGGTTTCGGCGCTAACCGGACAGCCCTTAGAGATACAAAACGTTCGCGGCGGCCTGCGTCGCCCTGGAATTTCGCCCATCGATACGGCGATAGCCAATGCGCTTGGGGCTGCTACGCGCGCAGAAGTTTCCGCTCGCGTCGGCGACGAAGTATTGCGGTTTGCGCCGAAACAGCAGGTCCAGCCCCTTCGCGAATCTTTCGACCTTAACGAATTAGCGGCCGGAACGCAACCAGGGAGCGCCGTGCTGGCGTTGCAAACCATCATGACGCCGCTCGCTCGCGCAGGCGCGATGTCGTACATTTCTTGTAAAGGCGGCACGCATGTTCCCTTTGCGCCCACGTATGAATATTTTCGCAGCGTCACGCTGCCTGCGATGGCGCTCGCCGGTGTTGTTGGCGTTACGTCGATGTCTTCAGCCGGATATCCGCCGAAAGGTGGAGGCGTTGTCGATCTCGAAATAGAGCCGAGCGCA
>JBDSVQ010000092.1:0-7288 GCA_039927135.1 Fimbriimonadales bacterium
GTCGCGTCGATTCCCGAGGGAGCCATTCTTGGCGACGTGCGTAGTGCGAAGTCTTTCGACGAGAGCCAGCATGTTCTAGTCGGCTCGGTACGCCTGGATCCGGAGCATCCCGTACGCGACGCGGAGCGCCACGGCTTCGCCCAGGAGTCATGGATCGCCCTGTTTTGTACGTGAGAAAACGAGGCGACAAGCGCCCGTGTGGCGCGCGATTTGAAGCGGGCAGGGTTCACTGAAGCGTGGGCCGTGGTCGGCGGCTGGGACGCCTTGTCTGCTTCTGGCCGAGAAGTGAGTCCGAAGTAACCCCCTCGTCCGCCATAATGTGAGTTCGGAGCACTTATTTGGCAATCGATACCAGCAGTTTCAAGAATGGCATGAACATCTCGCTCGAGGGCGATGTTTACACGATCGTTGAGTTTCAACATGTGAAGCCCGGCAAAGGCGCGGCGTTCGTGCGAACGCGGCTGCGCAAGCTGAAGACTGGCCAGAACGTGGAGAAAACGTTTCGCGCCGGCGAGAAGGTTGAGCCTGTCTTCGTGGAAAAGAAGCCGCTGCAGTACCTCTACCGCGCTGGTGACGACGTGGTGGTGATGGACCTCGAGGACTACGAGCAGCACCCGTATCCTGCGACGTTCTTCGGGGACAGCCTCAAGTACCTGAAGGAAGGCATGGAGGTCACCGCGCTGGTCGTGGGCGGAGAAGTTTGGGGTTTGGACGTGCCGAACTTTGTGGAATTGGAGGTTATCGAGACCGACCCGGTGTTCAAGGGGGACACTGTGAGCGGCACGAAGCCTGCAACCTTGGAGGGCGGTGCCTTGGTCGCGGTGCCGTTCCACATCACGCAGGGGGACGTCCTGAAGGTAGATACTCGAACCGATAGCTACCTTGAGCGCGTCAAAAGCGGATAGGAGATGGAGCCCGTCAACCTCAACGAGCCCGTTAGATATGTTCGCCAATCGCCTTGGCAAACTGCGATTCTTAACTGGCTGAGTTCGAGGATATTTTGGGTCTCGATCGCGGCTACCCTTGTGCTAACGGGGTGGCTGATTTACTACGCGTCGCACTTCGCGTCAACCCCCCAGATCTCGCCCGAGCAAGCACAGGCCGCGAGCGAAATGATGGGCAAGCTAAGAGTTGCCCTGACGGCGGCGATCGTTGTTTTCGGGATTAGCTTTTCTGTTTTCTTTGCCGGGGACGCGATGCTCGCGTTTACGCTCTTCGGCGTTGCCGCGCTCTATTACTTTGCGCCAGACCTGCTGCCGATGACGGGGCTTATTCCCGAGGCGGCGGTTTCGAACATGATGGAGCTAACGCAGCAAGCGGTGGGCTCGATCCGCTTCGCGGGCATCTTTTTGGGGGCCGGGGCGCTGATTTACCAGATCATTGATGTTTCAATACGCGTGCGGCAGCGCGTGAAGTATGGCGGCCGCGAGGAAGCGCTGAAGCAGACCGAGGTCAAGGAAGAGGACGACGAGATCAGGAATGTTTTCCTTGGGAAGTGTTGGCAGCTGCCTTTCTGCAGGAAGTTCGTTCGGCAGTCGTGTCCGATTTATCACTCGCGTCGATGCTGCTGGCGAGAGCGCGTTGGCTGTATGTGCGAGGAATCGGTCATCTTGGACGCGCTGAAAGGCAAAGTGATCCCGAAGGATGCTGTAGCCGCCGCGAAGTACATCCCACAGAACACGCGGTTGTCGCCTGAGCAGAAAGCCGAGCGGTGCCGCAACTGCGTGATTTACAACGCACACCAAAGGCAGAAGTATCAGCTGCTTTTGCCGATTGCGATTGCCGCTACAGCGGGCGCGTATTTAGCTTTTCATCCGGCGCTGATAAATACGACGCATCGGGCGCTTGCGGATATCGACTCGGCGGTGAGCCGCCTCGCGTTTACGACCGCTGAAGAGGGCAAGGAATTGATGACTGCAACGCCGGGATTCATCGAAGAGGTGATGCTGATTTTGGTCATGCTCTTTTTCTTGGCGCAGATCGTGAGGGGCATCGAGTTTGCGGTGTTCAAACTGAAGATATGAGCCTTGACGACGCCACGATCAAAAACCTCATCGCGAAGGCGAAGGAACTGGGCTTGACCCGATTACGGGTTGCGGACGATGAGCACGAAATTTGCATTGAGCTGCCTAGGGCGGCTAGGGTCGCGCCGATGATGAGCGATGCGCCTGTTGTGCAAGCACCCGCAGCGAAGGACGTAACGAGCGCTTTTGTGGGCTACTTTAGGCCTAGCCTCGAGGCCGGAGCGAGGGTAGAGAAGGATTCGGTCGTGGGAGTGGTGGAGTCGTTGGGGCTGCCTAACGACGTCCTGGCGCCTGCAGCCGGGACGCTTGGTGGGTTTTCGGTGTCCGAGGGCGACGTGGTGGAATACGGTACGGTGATCGCAAGGATAGATACATGAAGAAAACAGAGAGAGGAAGTTCGCTGATGGGCCTGTTGGTTGCGATCGTGATCATCGGCGTGTTGGCAGCGGTTTATCTGACGGGCGGGGTTGGCATTTTCGGCGGTTCCACTGACTTGCCTGCACGCGCGGATGGGCAGGGCAAAACGACGATCGGACGGGCGGCTGCTCGGGCAAAGGATGAAGTTTGCCGAAGCAACCTGCGGCAGGTGAACATATCGATCGAGGTCCAGAAGACTGCTGACCAGATTCCCTCGACGCTGAGCGAACTCGGCCTTGGTGAGGCGTTCTTGAAGTGTTCGATCCCTCCGAACGAAGCTTACAGGTATGACGGTCAAGGCGGACGGGTAACCTGTCCGCACCCTGGCCACGAAAGCTTCTGAATGTTTGAGAAAGTCCTGATCGCAAACCGGGGCGAAATCGCCTGCCGGATTATTCGCGCTTGCCACGAACTCGGCGTGCGTGCCGTTGCCGTATACAGCCAGGCGGATAAGGACTCGCTGCACGTGAAGATGGCGGATGAAGCTGTTTGCGTTGGGGCCGCCACGAATACGGACAGCTACCTGAATATGCCAAACGTTTTGATGGCTGCGGTGGTGACAGGCGCCGATGCCGTGCATCCTGGTTATGGCTATTTCTCAGAGCGTGAGAATTTCGCCGACGCCCTGCAGGCCCTAGGCATTGCCTTCATCGGGCCGCCCGTTGAAGCAATTGCTCGCATGGGAGACAAAGCCAGCGCGCGCGCGGCTGCAATGGTTGCAGGTTGCCCCGTGGTGCCTGGGTCCGATGGCATTCTTGCTGATGAAGAAGAAGGCTTGATGGTCGCGGAGAAGTTGGGTTATCCCGTGTTGATCAAGGCCAGTGCGGGCGGCGGCGGCAAGGGCATTAGGCGGGCAAACAACGCGGAAGAGTTTGGCCAGTTGATGCGGATGGCGATGAAAGAAGCCGAGGCGAGCTTTGGCAGCGGGGACGTTTATTTGGAGAAAGTGATCGACAATCCGCGGCACGTTGAAGTGCAAGTAATGGCGGATCGGCGCGGCAATTGCGTTTACTTGGGCGAGCGCGAGTGTTCGATTCAGAATCTGCGGCATCAGAAAATGGTAGAAGAAGCGCCATTTGCTTTGCTTTGCGAGGAAACGCGGCGGGAAATGGGCGAATCGGCTGTTCGTTTGGCATCGGCAGTTGGATATGTAAACGCCGGGACAATCGAATTTTTGATGGATGCCGAAGGAAAGTATTTTTTCATTGAGATGAATACGCGTTTACAGGTCGAGCACCCGGTGACTGAACAGACGACCGGTATCGACGTTGTGCAGACTATGCTGCGCGTGGGTGCAGGCGAGGAACTTCCATTTACGCAAAGCGATATTAAATCGACCGGGCACGCCATCGAAGCGCGCATTACGGCTGAAGATTCGGAGAAGAACTTTGCGCCGAGTTGCGGGAAAGTTACGACGTGGCGGCCCCCGGTTAGAGACGACGTACGCATGGAAACACACGTTTATGAAGGGTTTACGATAACGCCTTTTTACGACCCGATGATTGCAAAGCTAATTGTTACGGGGAGCAACCGCGACGATGCTATTGCACGGCTAGGTACTGCGCTTGACGATTTCAAAGTCGAAGGAATAAAAACCAACATTCCTTTCTTGCGCAAATTGGTCAAAGAGCCCGTTTTCAAGTCAGGCGACTTTCATACAGGGACTGTTCCGCAGTTGATGAACAAGTGGAATGGAGGTTAACTTTCGCCATGAAGCTCGGCTAGCGGCAGTAATGGCGCTTTACGCCATTGACGTCGGGAAAACTGAATCGGACATTGCGTTGGATACCGCCTGTACCGAGTTAGAGCTGCCGCGCCGATGGCGTCGTGTGGCAGCTAAGACCGTTGCGGCGGTGTTGGAGAAGAGGAAAGAAATCGACAAAACGATTAGCGATGCGGCGGTGGGTTATACGCTCGATCGCTTGGCTGCACTCGACCGTGCGGTGCTTAGACTTGGGGTTTATGAGGTGCTTTACGGCGACATGCCCAAGGCCGTTGCGATCAATGAGGCAGTAGAAATCGCTAAAGAATTCAGCACTGAAGATAGCGGTAAGTTTGTCAACGGCATTCTCGGGAAATTATCGAAGGCATGATTCTGGACGGGCGCGCATTAGGGAAAAGAATTCGCGAAGAATTAGCGGTGCGGGTTGCCGCGTTGCGCGAGAGGGGAATCGTTCCGCGCTTGGATGTATTGGTCGCCGCCGAAGATCCGTCGAGCGTTACGTACGTTGCGATGAAGCAGCGGTGGGCGGAGCAGATTGGCATTGCGGGTACTCAGTGGCAAATTGACGGCTCTACTCCTGAGGGTTGGCTGCACGACAAGATCGATTCGCTAAATGAAGACCTTGGCGTTCACGGAATTCTTTTGCAACATCCATTGCCGAAGCACTTGGACGAGCCGGCGGCATTGGAAAGATTGGGCGCAGAGAAAGACGTGGACGGAATTTCGCCGCAATCTTTAGGGCGGTTATTGACGGGTGCACGAGGCTTTCGATGCGCGACGCCGCTTGGGATGATGCGCATATTGGATGAATACGGAATCAAGTGCGAGGGAAAGCACGCTGTTGTGGTTGGACGCAGCGTTATTTTAGGAAAGCCTGCAGCGCTTATGTTGTTGGAGAGAAACGCAACGGTTACGATTTGCCATAGCCATACGCCTAATTTGCAGGAAGTTTGCAGGTCAGCTGACATATTGGTGGCGGCGGTTGGTCGCGCGGAAATGTTCACTTCGGAATATGTTAAGCCAGGCGTTATCGTTTTGGATGCGGGCTACAACAAAATCGAAGGCAGGAGGGGGGACGTGGGAGACGTCGATTTTGAGAGTGTTTCTCCGCTCGCCGACGCTATCACGCCCGTGCCCGGCGGCGTCGGGCCGATGACGGTTACGATGTTGCTGTCGAACGTTGTAGACGCTGCAGAAAGGCGACTATAATGCCCTATGTTGTGGGCAATAGCGGCGATGGCGATGACGCAGTTACCGATTAGAGCGACGGAAGGGCTACCGGAAACAGGGGCGCAGAAGGACCTGCGGATGGAATGGTTTCGGGAGGCCCGCCTCGGGATGTTTATTCACTGGGGTTTGTATTCGATCCCTGCTGGCGAGTGAGGAAGTAAGCTTTGGACGATTAGTGACCACATCAATGCGGCAAAGGAGAATCTGGCGGCGCTTGATATCCTCTTCGCCTTCTTGGGTGTTGCGAGCGCGTTCGCACTCGGAAAGGGCAGGGAAGAAGAGCCCGCCGGTTTAGCGGCTAATATAATGGTGTGCTGACTTCAGCGATCCTCGTTCTTGCGCTTTGTCAAGCGACTTGGTGGGATGGTGGTGTCGAGGCGTCGATTTCTCGCGTGCCGTCAATGCGCCGCGTTTGGGCGGATGCGATTGTTTCGTTGCCTGGATCCGATCGTGCCGGTGTCGCCTATCTGTTGACAGACTTGCCGCTAAGCGATCTTACGTTGGTAAAGCCCGACGAGCTTTTGCAGAACATTAGGCTCGCGGCGCGGGCACGTGGGGCGACTCAGTGGGCAAAGGATGTTCCGCGTAACATTTATTTGGAATTTGTACTGCCGCATGCCTGCGTAACGGAGCCGCGCGACTCTATGAGAAAAGAATTCATGGAGAAATACTTGCCTTTGGCGAAAAAGTCGAAATCGACAGGTGAGGCCGCACTTGCCCTGAATAAGGCTCTGTTTGCCGATTTTAAAGTGGTTTACAACACGATGCGTTTGCGCACGGACCAAAGCTCTCGCGAAAGCGTTGCACAAGGCATGGCGACGTGTACTGGGCTTTCGATTATGCTGATCGAGGCCTGACGCTCAATCGGGGTGCCGGCGCGAATGGCAGGTATCCACACATGGCCGGGTAAGACCGGCAATCATACTTGGGTCGAGATATGGGATGACGGATGGCATTTTGTCGGGGCAGCCGAACCTGATCCGAATGGATTGGACCACGCTTGGTTTGCTGATCAAGCAAAAACCGCGATAGAAGGCGAATCGCTGCATGCGATATTCGCTGTTTCTTATAAGAGGACGGGCACCTATTTTCCACTTGCGTGGAATCCTGAAGCGCGAATCAATGCCGTTGACGTAACGAAGTTTTATACAGGGCGTTGAAGAGCAGTTTGAACGTGCCGTACGGCTGTGCGCGGAATGTGATTTCCGGTCCATAGACCAGAAGTTTGCCCTCTCCGACAAACGCCTCGAATCCGCCGACGCCGCCATTTAATCGCTCTTGTCCCCATGCCCATCCGCTGCGCAGTGGCGAAGCGCTGCCGAAGGACAGAAGCGGTGTGATGCCACGATTTTCCGCGCCGGGAAGTAGCCGGTAAACAGGGCTGTTGTCGAAGAAAACATCCGCTTGCTTCGGCATTCCCCACGTTGAGGAGTTTGAGGTGTTGACGTCCATTCTGAGCAGAGAAGTTGGCACGTAGAATTTATCCCTCGGTACCGGGCGTTCTTGACCGTCGACCATTTCTACGACGTGGTTTTCAATTGGGAGGCCGAGGTGTCTCGCAAGTGAACCTGCGCTTCCGATTGCAATGACGGTGCCGCCGGCTTCGAGGAATTCCTTTATTTTTGGCACGGACGTGTCGGTAGAAAGTGAACCCATGCGGTTTCTCCATTCAAGTGGAACTGTCGGGTCGTTGTTCTCATTGGTACCGCCTCTTCCGCCAAAGGATGCGTCGCTTGGAAGGATTAGGACGTCGTAGTTTGATAACGCACCTGCGTCAATTTCAGGCGGGTAAATGAGTTGAAAGTCGAACTCAAAGCGCTCCAGCATCCATCGAATCCAGCCGGAAGCCATCGATCCGCCGTAACGATCCCACAACGCGATACGGGCCTTACGT
>JBDSVQ010000093.1:0-8655 GCA_039927135.1 Fimbriimonadales bacterium
TGACCGCGCGCCCGATGATATCCTCTTGATAGAGGATCGTTTTTCCGATATCCGTCGGCCGTCTATCGGCGAGCGTCATGAACGCTTCGTACTTCGTTTTTGACATCAACGTGTACATCAGCGTTCCGACAGTGATCGGAAGAACGAGCAACAGTAGTAACCACCACCGCTGCTTAAGTGACCTTAGAAACTTTCCGCGTCCCATTTAGTTCTGAATTTCTCCTAATTAAAACCGTGGCAAGAAATTGAAATTGCCGCGCAGCAAGTTGCTTACCGTGAACGCCACGTTGGCGTACTGTGAAAGTTGAGTTATATCAACGTTGTTGGATGCAGGAATGAAAATGACATCTCCCGGCTGAAGGGCAACGTTTTGGCTGAAGTCGTTGTTCGACGTGAACCTCGTGAAGTCCACCTTGAACTTCTGGTACTCGAACTCACGGCCCGGCGTGACACGTTGGATTTGAATCTGCGACATCCGGCTGCGGTACGGAATCTCCCCGCCGGCCTGCGAGAGGGCGTCGGCAAGGGTCATGCCCTCGTACCAATCGAACTGCCCCGGGCGTTGCGCAAAGCCGATGACGCCGACCCTATTGAGCCGCGTCTCGGGGATGTTGATGATGTCGCCGTCGCGAAGCTCATAGTTCTGCGACATATCGTTGCGAATCAGCATCGCGTGAAGATCCAGCGGGATCTGCTCCATGCTGCCCTTTCGGATAAGCACCGACTTGCGCAGGTCTGCTCGATTGAAACCGTATCCTTGAGCCTGCGAGATGAGCGAAAGCACCCGGTCGCCAGGCTTGAAAATGAACTCGCCCGGCCGATTTGCCGCTCCGGTCACGCTCGCCCGAAGCTCCCGAAAACGAACGATGTTCACCGAAACCTTCGGATCCACGAAGTATTCGGCTGTCTTTAGCGCCTGTGTGATATGGCGCTCAAGCTCGGCCGTCGTCTTGCCGGCTGCGTTTAGGAAGCCGAGGAGCGGTACGCTGATCGTCCCATCAAGGTTGATTGGCGAATCCACGCTCATATCGTCTTCTCCGTAGACGCGAATCGCGAGCACGTCTTCAGGGCGAAGCCTGTAAGGCTCCGAGCTGACTGCCTGAGCGAGCGCTGAGCCTGCAATGCCCAATAAAGCCACTAACAATCCAAAGTTACGCATAAAAATTCTCCCCGTGTTCATCTTTTCTGAAGTCGACACCGTATCACACCTTCCTTGGCAAACGATAGCCGCGAAGCGGCGCGATTGCTTATTGTAGCAAAGTTAAGACCCTTGTGCACGCAGTTTACGCTTACCTTCCAAGACGACCGTGCACTCTCCTTTGAACGTCCTACCTGCCAAAACCAGTTCCGAAAGACTTCCACGAACTACTTCTTGGTGCGCTTTTGTCATCTCGCGACACACCGCCACACGCCTGTCACCAAGCGTTTTGAGCGCAATTTCGAGGGTTTTCTGCATTCGAGAAGGCGCCTCGAAGAACACCAACGTCGTTGTGGAATCGGCAAAAGGCTGCAGTTCGGAAGCGATTGCGCCGGCCTTGCGAGAGAGAAATCCAAGAAAAACGAGTTTCTGAGCAAAAAAGCCCGACAGCATAACGGCCGTAAACACCGCCGACGGCCCGGGTATCGCGTCCACCTCGACGCCGGCCTCATAGGCGAGGTCAACGAGGGCCGACCCAGGATCGGAAACTCCCGGCGTTCCCGCGTCCGAAAAGTAAACAACCGACTTACCCGCAGCAGCCTGCGCAACAACCGAGTTCAACTTGCTCTCGGGAGCGTGCTCGTCCAAGCGAAGGATGCTTCGTCGCAAGCCATTGGCAGCAAGCAACCGCGCCCCGACACTCGTGTCTTCACAAGCAAGCACATCGGCCTCTTCCAAGGCCTTCAACCCCCTCGGAGACAAGTCGCCAAGGTTGCCGATCGGAGTCGCGACGATGGTTAGCCGCCCGATCCGGGCTTCTTCGGCTCGATCGGTTCCGGCTCCACCGGCTTCGGGTCTGGCGTCAACGGAGGCGTCGGCTTCGGCTGATCGCCGGCCTTCTTCTTGTCCGCTTCTTCCTTCTTCAGCGCTGCCTCTTCGTCGGCGAGTCGCTTCGTTTCCTCTTCCGCCAGTCGCTTCCGCTCTGCGAGGTCTTCGCGCCATACCTTGATCTCCTCCTGGATTTTGCCAATCGTTTCGTTGCCCTTCGTCGCCTGGTTGGAGACCTTCGGCAAGAGCAGCTCGACGCGCTTCATGATCGCTTCGCCGCCATCGGCGAGTGTCGAGGCCGCCACCGCGTTATCCAATAGCAGCTCAAGGCCCTTGTCGCCCTCGCCGGCGGGAATCAAAGCCGTGATGTATTGGAAGCGCAAGTCGATCGAAGGAGCCACGGAAATGACATCCGCGAAGGCTAAGAGCAGCTTCGCGTCCAGGTCCTTCTTCTTGGCGGCGTCCTTAACCTCAACCTGAAGCTGGTTGATCACTGCAAACTTCACGAGCGGCGCAATCTCGCTGAAAAACGTCTGGTCGACTTCCTCGGCCTTGGCAAGCACACCCTCCAGCACGGCTACCTGGTCAGCCTCGCCTGCCGAGTTCATGTAATCCGTTAGAAGCTGAAGCCCTGCATCGATCCACTTGACTTTCTCGCCGGACTCGCCAACGAGACCGATGATCTCCGCGTTCAGCTTAGCGGTTATCTGCTTGTTGCGCAACATTTCAATGCGCTCAGGCTTGCCGGACTCGAATCCTTCGGGCACATCAGGTCGAATGGCGACTAGCTTATAGATGTAGGCGGCACCGGCCGCCTCGACGACTTTCGAAACGTCGTTTACCTTCAGGTCCAGAACCGGCGACTTCATGTCGTCGCCAATCATGTCGATGCGGGTTTCGATCGTCGTATCGAGTTGCACCGAGCCATCGGGCTTCTTGAGCATCGAGAACTGCTTGGCTGCCTGGTCAAAATCGAGTCCGCCCTCGATCTTGGAAAGCACCTCTTCAGCCTTCGTATTGGCGTTGGCGCCGGTAAGCATGATCTGCTTATAGACAATCTTGTCGAAACTTGCTTTCAGAGCGGTGTCAGAGGTGTCAACCGATTTGCCGTACTTGTCGTTCAATTCCTTTTGAATGGCGGTGGCAACGATGCTCCGGGCGATCACCGGGTCTTTCGCAGCCATGTCGATGATCTGCGCAGATTGCTGCTCCACATACTGCTGAGGAGTCATCTTCTGCTGATCTTCGAACGCCTTGTCGAAGGTCATCGTTTGGGTGTCTGCAAGCTGCTTTTCCGCCGCAGCGATCTGCTCTGCGGGCGCCTTGTCCTTTTTCAACTTCTCGATTTGGGACTGCAGCGGAGCGATCTGGATGCCCTGCATGAAGGTGAACTGCTCCCTCTGCTGGTTCATCTGGTCCATATTCATTTGAGTGATAACTTCACTCATCTTGTCCTCGTCGACCTCGATCTTCTGCTGTCTGCCGATTTCGAGAACGGCAGCCTGGCGCGACAAGCTGCTCATGGCCTGCATATAGATGCTGAGGAACTCGTAGGGTGTTAGCTCGGGTGCGCCTTGGCGTTGAGTAGCTTCGGACATCGCCTGAGTGCGCATGTTGCGAATAACGCTTTCAGCCTCAGCCTGATAAATCTGCGACTCACCAACAGCCAGAACGGGATTCTTGAACTCGGCTCCGGCCGCGGCGCTCATGCTTCCGCCTCCGGCTGCTCCTGGGCAACCACCCGGGGCGAGGAAGCCGACGACAAGGCCTACGGCGATAATGACGAGCGCGGGTGCGCCCAATTTCTGCGTGCAGATGCGGGTACCTGAAATAGACAAAGCTCTGGTTAAATCTCCTAAAGGGGGTGCGAAATTATGGCATGGAGCGACACTTTCGACGAATTTGCACCGTCTTTGCACTTGACATGTAGACGAAAGTATTGTAGAATATGCTCGTCAGGAGAACTAAATGACCCGAGGACTTACCGACCGACAACAACAGATTCTGCGCTACGTTGTGGATTACATCCAGGAGAACGGCTTCCCGCCCTCGATCAGGGAGATCGGCAAATCCTTCAACATCGAGAGCCTCAGGGGCGTCACGGTCCACCTAGACGCCCTTAAACGCAAGGGCTACATCGACCGAAGCAAAACCCCGCGGTCCATCCAAATCAAGCATCCTGCTTATCAAACAAGCCAGAACGTGAAAATGCTCCCTATAGTCGGCAGCATCGCTGCAGGCTCGCCCATGCTCGCCGACGAGAACGTCGAGGGCATGATCCCTGTGCCGAGCGAAATGGTCCGAAACATCGAGGGCTCTTTCGTGCTTCGGGTCCGGGGCGACTCCATGTCCGGCGAAGGCATCATGCCCCGCGACCTCGTGGTGATCAAGCCGCAAGACAACGCCGCACACGGTGACCTCGTCGCAGTGCTCATCGGAGACGAGGCGACGGTCAAGCGCATCCACTTCGGCAAGGATAAAAAGGTCGTGACACTGATGCCCAGCAACCCGAACTATCAGCCAATCCCAATTGAGCAGGAAAACGCCCGCGTAATTGGCAAAGTCGTCGGCCTCATGCGCGACTACGCCGGCATGGCGTTCTAAAAACAAACTGCTTTCAACACGCGACGTGTTGAGGCTGTTTCGTACTACGTTTGAAGCTCGGTAAGCACTTCCTCGGCGTGCCCGGCAGCTTTGACCTTCGGCCAAACCTTGGTGATCACGCCGCTCTCATCCAGAAGGAACGACATGCGGTTGAATCCCTGAACGAGCTTGCCGTATAGAGTCTTCTCGCCCCAGACGCCACAAGCGGTCGCCAAAGTGTGCTCCTCGTCGGCGAGCAGCGTGAAAGGCAAGTCGTGCTTCTCGGCGAACTTCTTGTGCGACTTCACACTATCAGGACTAACGCCGAGAATTGAAACACCCTCGAACCGAGGGAAGGCATCGCGGAAACCGCTCGCCTCGGTCGTTCACCCAGGCGTGTCGTCCCTCGGATAGAAGAAAACGATTGACGGCGACCCGAGCATATCGGCTTTCGTTCGCGCAACCCCGTTTTGATCACGTAATTCGAAATCAGGAAACGGCTGCCCTGCCTCCAAAGGCGACATTACTGCGCTTTTGCTCCACCCGCAACCCAGTCGGAAACCGCTTTCACGTCATTAGCCGGAAGCGGCGGAGCGTTCTTTGGCATACGTGGTCGAGAGCCTGAAATGTATTGAACGAGCCGGCTATTCGCCGGATCACCAGGCGAAACGACTGCCCTTCCTGCGGCTCCAGCCATAACGGACGCATGATTGCCGAGCGAGAGGCCCCCAGAAGAACCGTGGCACCCTGCGCAAGACCGGTAGAAGATCGCCTGCACCTTCCCGTAAGGCACCGTTTCCACCTTAGGCGCTTCGTGCAGCTTCGCTCCTGCCGGAGCAACAAATACAAAAGCATCGGCTGACATCGGCTCAGCACCGACCGTCAACTCCTCGGCGATTGCAAGCGTCTCAACGCCCTTGCCGCCCTGCTCAACCCGAATGGAAGCCCCTCGTGGAACGCCGAGTTTGTCGTCGACATACAGCGTCAAAACGTGATTGGGCATGGTGACCACCACTTCGGTAACGCCCTGCCCCTTGATCCGCCTCTTGGCACCAGTCGCAACGCTCTTCGCTTCCGCAAAAGCCTTCGCATTGAAGAACGCCGCCCATCCGGCAACCGCGTCGCCGCGGGTGGCGGCGAGATCGATAGGCGACTCCGTGTATGTGTTGGCTGCCTTATCAAGGGTCACAACCTTCTTCCCGTCGCTAACGATGAGCGTGGTGCCCGATTCAATCCGGTATAGGTTTGGTTTGGAGTAGGTGACCGTAACCTCCTCAGACGCAGCCGGCAGTTTCGCTACGCCCAATTTGAGCGTCAAGGACTGCGCTTTCTGCAAGGCCGAGGCAGCCGCTTTCAGGTCTGGGTTAACCGGCTCCTGGTTAGCGAACGAAAAGCCCACAAGGGCAACACCGGCAAGCAACGGGAAGTACTTCATCGAATCTCTTACGGATGAGAGTATGCCGCAGACCCCGCTTTCGGTACAATCCCGTGCGAAATGTCGAATTTACGCCTGTTCACGTCCGAGAGCGTGAGCGAAGGGCACCCTGATAAACTTGCAGACCAGATTTCGGACGCTCTATTAGACGAGTGCCTCCGCGATGACCCTAACAGCCGCGTTGCCATCGAGACACTTCTCGGTAAGGGCTTCGCCGTTGTTACGGGAGAAGTGACTACCAAGACTTATATTGAAGTCGCTGACGTCGTTCGCGAAGTCATATGTTCGGTAGGTTACGATAACTTTGAGCGTGGCCTGGACGGCCACTCGTGCGGCGTGATGGTCGCCATCCAAGAGCAGTCGCCCGACATCGCTGTCGGAGTCGATAGTGGCGGCGCCGGCGACCAGGGAATGATGTTCGGGTACGCCACAAACGAAACGCCCGAAATGCTTCCCCTGCCGCTAGCAATCGCGCATGCGTTGATGAAGACGCAGGCGGAGGTCAAGCATGAGCGCTCGAACGGCCTCCGGCCGGACGCCAAGGCGCAGGTAACCATCGGATACGAAGGCAACAAGCCGAAGACTATCACCGATGTGGTTCTTTCTTGCCAGCACGACCCGATGGATCAGGACGAGGTCCGCTCGCGTGTGCGGCGCCTCATTATCGAGCCGGTGCTTGAACAATATGCGAGCATCGTCGAAGTGCCGCCGAACATCAGATATCACATCAACCCCACAGGAATCTTCGAGAAGGGAGGGCCCGATGCAGACGCCGGACTGACCGGCAGAAAGATCATCGTTGACACTTACGGCGGCTTCGCACCGCACGGTGGCGGCGCCTTCAGCGGCAAGGACCCCTCTAAAGTCGACCGCAGTGCGGCGTATATGAGCCGACATGTCGCGAAGTGCATCGTCGCAGCAGGGCTCGCCGACAGAGCGCTAGTCAGCGTCGCATACGCCATCGGCGAACCAGCGCCCGTTCAGATCGCTGTGGATGCTTACGGAACTGAGAAAACCGACCTCGAGGACATCGAGTGTCGCGTCAAGGACGTGTTCGACTTCACCCCGCGCGGTATCGCCGAGCATCTCGGCTTGCGCAAAGGATTCAAGTATCAGCAGACCGCCAAGAACGGCCATTTCGGAAATCCCGACTTCCCGTGGGAGAACACGAACCTCGCCGACAAACTGAAGGGATGAGCCTGATCGAGGCTTCGATGGACGCAAGAGGCATACGCTTCGCGATTGTCGCCTCAAGATGGAATGAGTTCGTTACGGAGCGCCTTGTCGACGGGGCGCTTCGTGCTTTTAGGATGCACGGCGAGCCCGAAGTGGACGTCGTTTGGGTTTCCGGTTCCTGGGAGATTCCAATCGCTGCGCTTGCTGCCGCACAATCCGGTGTCGCAGGTGTCGTTTGCATCGGCTGCATCTTGCAAGGCGCGACCACTCACGCCCAGCAGCTTTCCAACGGCGTCGCCTCGGCGCTCTCGGATCTAACTTTGCGAACCGGCGTGCCGATGACATGGGGCGTCCTCACCTGCGCTACGCAAGAAGAAGCGATCGAGCGTGCTGGCATGAAGCTCGGCAACAAAGGCGAGGAAGCGGCGCTAGCCGCCATAGAGGCGGCTTCGGTGAGGGCGAAACTGCTCACCAAGTAAACTCAGCTACCTAATGACCCGACCACCGGCGATCGCCGGGATGACCCGCTCGGAAATGGAATCGCTATTCGAAGGCGCCTCCATGGCGCGCGTTCGCGCCACGCAGCTAGCGGATTGGGTTTATAAGCGCGGCGCGACGACATTCGAAGAAATGACGGACCTGCCGACAGCGACTCGGGAAAAGCTCGCCCAGAGCCACGTGATTCGGCCGGGGCAAATCGTCACGGAGCAACGGTCTTCCGACGCGGTCGTCAAACTTCTGATGGACTCGTTCGACGGCCAAGCCTACGAATGCGTCCTGCTTCCCTTCGAAGAGCGTGTCTCTTGTTGCATAAGCAGCCAAGTTGGATGCGCAATGGGCTGTGAGTTTTGCGCGACCGGGCTTAGCGGCTTCGACCGGAACCTAACCGCTGGCGAAATTGTTTCGCAAGTGTTGGAATTGCAAAGTTTGAGCGATCGCAGGATATCGCACGTTGTTTTTATGGGAATGGGTGAACCGTTATTGAATTACGAAGAATTAGTGAAAGCGCTGAAACTGCTTAATGAAGAAGTCGGGATCGGATATCGTCATTTGACCGTTTCCACGGTCGGCATCGTGCCGGAAATAGATCGCCTGGCTAAGGAAAAGCTGCCGATTCACTTAGCAATTTCGCTACATTCTCCCTTCGATGAAGTGCGATCCGGATTTATGCCCGTAAATAGAAAGTGGCCCGTCGGCAACTTGCTGAGCGCTGCAAAGAATTACTACAAATCGACAGGAAGAAAAGTCACATTCGAATACCTTTTGATTGAGAACGTCACAGACACTATTGACCAGGCTCGGGCGTTAGGGTCCTTGATGAAAGGTTTCCCCACGCTCGTAAATCTAATCCCTTTTAATTACGTTGATACCGAAAGAGGCTTTCATCGACCATCAAATAATCGCGTTCGCGCCTTCCGGGAAGCGCTCGAGTCCACAGGCGTAAATGTAACGCAGCGCGTCGAACGCGGACACGACATCGCCGCGGCTTGCGGTC
>JBDSVQ010000094.1:0-4620 GCA_039927135.1 Fimbriimonadales bacterium
TGACCATGAACGCGATCTCCTCGCCTTCGGTCGACCCGCCGGCGCTGAGTTCCTGCATGAGGATGAGCGGCACCTCGGTGCCCTCCCCCAGCCTCGCGACCACGGGCTCGGGCGCGCAGCCGACGAAGAAAAGGGCGAGGAGCGGGAGGAAAAACTTCACTTTAGTAAGCGGAATTTGCGTTGGTTATCTGAGGAGCGATCGAGGAAGCCGCACTCGGGCCGGGCGTTCTCGATGAGGGCGGGATCGGGCTCGCCGTTGTTGTCGACGTCCGCGCCGATTCGCCACACTTCGTCGGCTAGTTCTTGGGCGGCTTCGAGGGTCATCGAGGAGGAGTATTTCTCTTTGAGGATGGCTTCCATCCGCTCTTCGGCCTGCTTGGTACCGGCCGCTGCTGCGAAGTTCTTGCTCATCTCGAAGTCGCCATCGTAGTGCAACGTAAAGAACAAGTCTTCTGCGGGCAAGTGATTCATTTCGGCGAAGAGTGCTAGCACGACGAAGGGCGCAGAGGTGATGTCGCCGAACGCACGCTTCATCGGATTGCTCAGGGAAAAGCCGACGACGCGGCCTATCGTGACGTCTGCTTCACTTCGTGAGAAGCCCTCTTGGTGAGCGAAGTCGACGGCGGTCAGTCGGAGGTTCTCGACGTCAGCCTGCTGGCCCATCGCCGAAAACATGAGGCAATCGTAGACCTCGTAGACTTTGCGGACGTGGCGCCTGTAGGTGTATAAGAGCGTGCCGGCTTCGATTGCCAACGCGACGATGGGCGAGCCACCGCGCAGGCGCGATTCGATGTATTGCGCGCGTTGCGCGACGCTTTGTTGCCAATCGTAGGGTGAAATCATTTTCCGACTCCCCCGCCGGCGGGTGCTCCGCCGCCGTGCTCCAACTGGTCGGACCGCACTGCTTGGCGGGCTGCTGAAACCAACATATCTGCGGCGACATCATGCACGCCGTCGGCATTCAAGATGCACGCTGACGGGAGGATTCGGTCGAATCCGCCGGTTGCGGCGTCAAGTTGTGCCGCGATATCCAGCATTATCAGGCCGTCCACGAGGACGTCTTCTAGCGTGCGCGTTTCGAATAATCCTTTCGTTCGGGTGATGTAGTCAAAGACACCCCGTATCCGTTCGGAGCCGCTCCCGGCTGCGCCGAACTCGCCGCTTTCGAATCGCGCGCCCATCGCGTCATAAAAGTAGATACCGAACCTGCCCGTGTTGTTGTCGCGTGCGCTGATCAGGGGAACGAAGACGCCGATACCTTCCATCGTCATGGGCAGATTGCCCGCCAGCGCCCGAGTGACTTCCTGTAGCTTGCCTTCGAGGCTCAATTCTTGTAACTGGGTGCGCGCGTAGTACTTGAAGGCGTGCTTCAGGTACCGAACGATCTCGATGCTTCGCGCAAACGAACCGGAGATGGCGACTAGCGTGTAGTCGTCGAGCGGCAAGACCTTGTCCGCGCGATCGTACATGACGTAATTCGCCGCGGTCGCTCGGCGGTCGCCGAGGTTTAGGATGCCGCCGTCGTACTTCAGCGCAAGGACGGTGGTTCCGTGCGTATCGGGGGTGCCTTTTGGCGGAGTGCCGAGGCATGTCGGAAATCCGACGAGCTCGGCAAATGACTGATGAGCCATGGGGTTAGTATGGCGGATAGCCGTTGAGAACTACTCCTCGGTCTCTTCTTCTTCCTCTTCCTCTTCTTCCTCTTCAGTCTCCTGAGTCTTGGCTTCCTTTTCTTCCTCTTCGTCGTCGTGCTCGATTGGAGGGTGAGCGGTGTGCTCGGCGCAGACGGCGCATCGGTAAGTGATCGCGACGTCGTCGAGCCAATTGGGAAGCTTATCTATCGGGGTACCGCAAATAGAACAGTTAGGCATCTTTTTCCTCGTTGTATGCGCGAATGCTTGAGCGGTGGCTAACGACCCCGTTGATCACGAAGACGACCGCCGCAAGTAAGTAGAACAAGGGCAGCGCCGTCGCGCTCGACTGCCCCGGATCCCGAATGTAGTCGGAGCCCATGATCAGCCCAAGCAAACCGACAACAGCTAGAAGGAAGGCGAAGAGAAAATACGTGTTGAGCCACCAGCGTGGGAGGCGGGGCTGCTTGAATGTTTCGTCTTCCACTGGGCTTTATTATGGCACGCGGCCCGTATACTATCCGCCGTGATCTCGTGCGAGGGCGTTGGCAAGCGGTTTTCCCGGCAGTGGGTTTTCCGTCGCGTGTCGCTCTCGGCCGAGGTCGGGCAGTGTTTGCTGCTTACGGGACCGAACGGATCAGGTAAGTCGACCCTACTGAAGCTGCTTGCAGGGCTTGAACCGCCTTCGGAGGGCTCGGTCTCGCGTGAGTTCGATACGCGCGCTTCGATGGGCTACAGCGCGACGGATCTGCGGCTGTATCCGAACTTGACGGCAGACGAGCACTTGCGCTTCGCCGGTACGATGCGCGGTTTGCCGGAGGAGGCGAGTGCGTTGGAGCGTGTGGGACTTTGTGATGTTTCGGGAAAGCTCGTCGGCACTTTCAGCACCGGTATGCGGGCTCGTTTGAAGCTCGCGCTCGCGCTGCTGGGGGAGCCGAAGGCCCTGCTGCTCGATGAACCAGGAGCGGGCTTGGACGAAGAGGGGCGCGCGATTCTGGATGCTGCGGTTAGCGAGCAGAAGGCTCGTGGCATCGTGATTCTGGCGACGAACGATCCGGCAGAGAGGAGGTTCGGCGATTTTGAACTCGTCTTGGGTGCGTGAAGCCTCTGCGGTGTTGCGAAAGGAGATAGCCAGCGAGCTGCGCGGAAAGCACGGGCTGGTCACTTCCCTGCTATTCGCCGTCATGACTGTGTCGGCGCTCGGAATCGCTGCTGCCAAAAGCCCGCCAACGCCGACGCTAGCAGCCGGAATGCTGTGGGTTGCGCTGTTGTTTGCGGCGGTCGTAGGGGTTGCGCGCACGTTTCTAATCGAGGAGGAGCAAGGTACCGGCGACCTTTTGCGGTTGTGGGCGAATCCGTCGCCCGTGTTTTGGGGAAAGACGTTTTACAACTTGGCTCTCATCGCGCTGGTCGCGATTGTTGTCATGCCTCTGTTCGCACTTTTTGTCGGCGTTCAAGTCGTAGATTTCGGCATGCTTTTTGCCGGTTTAGGGGCAGGGTGTGCGGCGCTCGGCGTCGCCATTGGCTTTTGTGGGTCGCTGGTTTCTCGGTCGAAGAGTCAGGCGGCCCTCGCAGGGGTAATATCGATTCCGGTTCTGCTGCCCGTTGTGCTCCTCGGTGTGGGCGCGTTGCGGGTTGCATTCGGTGATCCGAGTTCATTAGGTTGGACTTCGATTTTGGGACTTGCAGGACTCGCGACGGCCTTCGCGGCGGCCGGCCCGCATCTTTACGCCGCCGTTTGGAAACAGTGACACGCATCCTCATCGTTCTGGCCGCAATCGTAGCGACCGTTTTATACGCGATCACCCCGCCGGCCGCGGGCTTCGCAAAACCCGAAAGCACGCGCATTTTGCTTTTCCATGTTCCGGAAGAGATGCTCTGCGGATTGTTTTTTCTTTGGGGTGCGATTATGGCTGGGCGCTATTTGCTAAGCAACAGAAACGTTGCGTTCGATCACAGGAGCCTTGCGGCAATCGAAGTTGGAACGTTGCTTTGCGTTTTGGCGACTTTGACCGGGATGGTATTTGCGTATGAGCAATGGGGAGTCGCTTGGGATTGGGATCCGCGGCAGACGACGATATTCGTTCAATTGCTGATTTATGCCGCTTACTTCGCACTTAGAACAGCTTTTAATGCCCAAGAGAGGGCACGCGCGGCGGCGGCGGCGTACGCCGTTTTCGCTTTTCTGACGGTTCCGATTCTTATTTGGGTATTGCCTCGACTACTGCCCGGGAAGCATTCGGGCGCGAATCAAGCAGTGGTCGGCGGTGGGCTGGATAACACCTACCGAATCTATTTCTATTCTTGCCTGCTGATTATTGCTGTAGTATCCGTATGGTGCTACACTCTGCGCGTGCGCCAAACCGACCTCGAAGCGCAATTAGACGATGAACTGGATACTTCTGATTCCGCCGATTCTGGTGTGGTCCGCCCTGTTCGGCTACGCGACGTGGATCAGCCTTAAACGACGTCGCCAATAAGGGATCGTATTCGCCTTAGCGCTTCGACGATGTACCCGTTTTCGAGTTGGCTCTCGATGTGTCCGTCACAAAACCGTTCGCCGCGCTTGGTTAGCGATAGAAATCTCCGCAGCTGATCCACGGTTCCCGTATTGAGAAGTTCAAGCGTGATTGGCTTCTCGTGGAACCGTATCCATGAAGATGCATCCCCCGGCAACGGTTCGTATGGGTTGATGAAGCCGCCGGTTCGTGAGAAAGTTGCCCAGAAGTCGTCGACCTCTTGTGAGTAGTGAGGGTAGGGCATGCTGGTCACTTCCCTCCCATCGACAACCTTCGTGACTGGCGGCTCCCAAACGGCAGCGACAAAGTCCTCCGCTTCAAACACTGGGAGGAACGCCAACGTTTCGCGAATTCCCTCGATCGGCCACGGCGGCGGGGGTTCGACCATGAGGGCATTGTAAGCCATAATCTGGGGGATGTCGGACGTTTTCGCAAAGATTGAGAGCCTCGCGGAGATATTGGATGAGCAC
>JBDSVQ010000095.1:0-7562 GCA_039927135.1 Fimbriimonadales bacterium
CCACGATGCGGCTGTGCCTTCCCAAAGGCTCGCTCGGAAAATACCGTCGACCCGCGCTAAGCCAACTTGCTCGGTACCGTACACGTCCTCGACAATCGACGAGAGCGCGCCAGCGGGATGCAGGTCCACCCAGGAGGCTGCCGTGCCGCTCCATATCCCTGCGTGCTGTGTTCCGAAGACTGCGAAGCCCCCTTGTGTGTTGCCGTGCACCGCATTAGCAACCGAGCGTGCAGCGCCGGGCGGATGCAAGTCGACGTACGACTGCTCCGAGCCAGACCACATCGCGGCCTGCGGGAATGACCAAACGACCTCGCCGACCTGAGTGCCGTTATGCGTATCGTAGGCGTACGATCGCAGCGCCCCGGTCGGGTGCAGTATGGCAGGCGAGTTCGGCAAGTTCCAAAGAAGCGCCTGGTAGGGGAATGTCGACTCCCCAACTACCGCGCTGCCGTCAACTCCCCGAGCCGCGAAGCCGTCAAGTTCGGTCGCGGTCCACTGTGCTTGAGCTGCGGCAGCTGAAGTGGTCACCGCAACCATGATTCCCCTGGTGAGAAAATTCATAGGTTCCCCTCGGGCAGAATTGTATCCCGGATTGATCAGGAAACGTCATGAGCGACCGGAGTCGCAGGCCATTTGGCCGCAGAAAGCCTAGTTCGGTGCCGGCACGGGGCCGCGTCCTGGCGTCGGATTGTCCAGGTGCTCGTCGACGCGAGGTCCTGCCGGTGCGCCGCCAGGCGAAGTCGGGCCGGACATACCTGGGTCGCCATGATCGTCTTCCGGCTCTTGGTTGCGCGCTTGGATAAAGATCAGCGCGCCAACCAGCAAAACGAGGATGGTTCCAACGAGGAGTCCGTTCTTTTTGCGCTTCATCGCTTAGAACAACGCTTTTACTAGGTCGGCGAGTTGCCCGGGTTCGACCGGTTCTCGAGTTCAGCAAGCTCGGCTTCGATGTCTGTCGAGACTTCCTTGATCTCGGCAGTCTCGGCTGGCTGAGACATTCCGAGGCGCTCTTCCAGCTTTCGAAGCTCTTCTTCGGCAGCGTAGTCGACCGCCTTGTCCTCCATTTGCATTACTTTGCCATGGATGGACTCGGACATAAGCTCTTGACGAGCAGATGCCTCGCTCTTGGCTTCCCGAATCCGCTCTGCCGCGGCCTCGAATGTCCCGAACTGGGCTTCGGTAGTGAAGCCTTCGAGAGCCTTATTGATACTGTTCTCGATCTGGGCCTGCTTATATTGCGCCTTCATGGCGAGCGCTTCGGCAGTCTTGCGTCGAACCTGCTCTTCCTGCTGGCGAATAGCCACCTTGACGACGTCAACCGTCTGGCTGGCAGTGCCGAGCGAGACCTTCAAACTCTCCAGGCTGTTCTGGTAGTTGGCCTTCTCTCGCAGCAGCTGTCGAGCGAGGTCGCGATTGCCTTGCTTGACGGCCATTACGGCCTGATTCTCGAGGTTGGCAGACTTGCGCTCCAAGTCCTCGACCATGGCGGCGAGGTTGTTGCGCTGGGCGATGGCGTGAACCGCCTTCTCCTTGTTAGCGCGAAGCGTGTCCTGCATGTCTCGGCGCGCGGCTTCGAGCATGAGGTCAGGGTCCTCGAGCTTGTTCATCATACGATTGAACAGGGCTTTGATCCAGTTGAAAAACCTTGACATAGGCGTGCGGGGGCGCATCCCCTGGTTGGAATTATACTATGACCGTGACATTCAGAGCCGCGGCCATCCAGATTGCGCCTTCGAAAGCCAATTACGAACATAACCTCGGTCGGGTTGCGGAGGAAGTACTAAGGGCCCAATTGGCAGGCGCCGACCTTGTCGTCTTCCCTGAGACCTGCCTTTCAGGCTACTTCTTGGAAGGGGGCGTTGGAGACGTCGCGGTGCCGGTTGGGCAAATGGCGGAGGACTTGTCATCTCGGCTGGGTGCTTTGACCGGGCCGGTGGATGTGGTGGTCGGCTTTTACGAGGCCGACGGCGGGCACATATATAACGCTGCGGCGCATTTGGCGTTTGGGAGCGGGCTCGTGGAAGTGCTGCACGTTCATCGGAAGTTCTTCCTTCCCACGTACGGGGTTTTTGACGAGGAACGGTTTATTGCTCGTGGGCGGGATGTTTCGGCCTACGACACTCGATTCGGTCGATTCGCAATGCTGATATGCGAGGACGTATGGCATAGCGTGATACCGATGATCGCCGCATTGAAAGGCGCGACGACGATTGTTGCTATTGCGGCATCTCCGGCGCGCGGTTTCGCGGGTGACAAGCCGGGAAACGTGGAGACTTATCACCGGCTCCTGCGGGCGATTGGGGAAGAGCATGGGGTTTTTGTTATCAACTCAATGTTGGTTGGCTTTGAGGGCGGCAAGGGATTCACGGGGGGTAGCGTGATTGTTAATCCGCTGGGCGAAGTTATCGAAGAAGGGCCGATTGCGGAGGAGTTCGCGATGGTAGCGGAAATCGATATTGACCTTATCGACATTGCCCGCAAGAAGAGCCCGCTGCTTGCGGATTTGGTGAGCGTTTTGGAAGATGTTACGCGTGAGATCGACGACGTGAACGATGCGATTAATTGAACATTTAGAGAGATTTGATCCGGCGAGCGATCAGGCTTTGCGGATCGACCCGGCGTTGGTTGAGCGGTGGCTTGTAGCGTTTTTGCGAGATGAGTGCATCCGCCGGCGCGGGATGTCGAAGGCGATTGTCGGGCTATCTGGGGGTATCGATTCGGCGGTTACGACCTATCTTTGTGCACGGGCTTTTGGCCCGGAGAACACCTTTGTGTTCCGCATGCCTTACAGGGTTTCATCGCAAGCCAGCCTTGATCACGCTCGGTTGGTGGTGGACGATTTGGGAGTGGTTGACCGGATCATCGATATCACGGAAATGGTTGACGGATACGTTTCGACTGCCGAGCGGGAGGCGAGCCCGGCTCGTGTTGGGAACATTTGTGCACGGTCTCGCATGATCGTGCTCTTTGACCAGAGCTACAAACTCGGCGGGCTGCCTATTGGAACCGGCAACAAGACCGAGAGACTCTTCGGCTACTTCACGTGGCACGCCGACGACGCGCCGCCGATCAACCCCATGGGCGACCTCTTTAAAACACAGGTTTACCAATTGGCAGCGCACCTGGGTGTGCCGAAAGAGATTTTGGAAAAGGCGCCAACCGCCGACTTGATAAAGGGCCAAACCGACGAAGGCGATTGGGGCATTACGATTGAAAAGGCGGATCGCATCTTGGTACGGCTGGTCGACGGTTGGCCGCCTGCAAAGTTGATTGAGATGGGATTTGATGCCCGGGATGTGGAGAACGTGCGGAAAAAAGTGGGCGGCACACACTGGAAACGAAAGCTGCCGACGGTGGCGATGCTGAGCGACACTGCGATCGGCGAGTACTACCTTCGCCCGGTGGACTACTGATACTCGGTAAAATTGCCGCTCCCATGTCCCTTTTGTTGCTCGAAGTAGGTGTTGAAGAGTTGCCCGCGTCCATGGTTGAATCGGCCGCGAGTCAGCTGGCAGGCGCCGTTGCCCGGGCAATCGTCGAGGCCGGGCTGGGCAGCGCTGAGGCGCGGTCTGTGTATGCGACTCCACGGAGGCTAATTGTTCTCGTAGAAGGCGTTTCCGATAGGCAGGAAGACCGGAGCGAGAGGAAGCGCGGGCCGTCTGCCGCCGCCGCGTTTAAGGATGGGCAGCCAACTCCTGCCCTACAGGGATTTGCGCGGGGCGCAGGCGTTGACCCCTCGCAGGTTGAGGTGGAAGGAGATTACGTTTGGGCGACGGTTGCCTTCACGGGCAAGCCTGCAACGGAGGCGCTCGGCGAGCCGCTTGCGGCGGCGATCAAGTCGATCTCGTTTGACAAGACGATGCGATGGGGAGCAGGACGAACGCGGTTTTCGCGGCCGATACGCTGGATCGTTGCGATGCTGGGAGACGAAGTGATACCGCTGACAATCGAAACCGTTTCGTCCGGAAGTCTTTCTCGCGGGCATCGATTTTTGTCGCCGGAAGAATTCAAGGTACAGCCGCTTTCGTTTATCGATGACTTGCGTGAACGGTCGGTTGAACCGGATGTTGCGATAAGGAAGCAGATTATCGAGAACAAATCTCGCGAGATTTGTTCGGACGTAGTTATTACTGATGAGTTGTTGGACGAGAATGCGAACTTGACCGAATGGCCGATGCCGATAAAGGGTCAGTTTCGTGAGGAGTTTATGGTTTTGCCAAAATCGGTTTTGGTGACCGCGATGGCGAAGCACGAGCGATTTTTTCCAGTTGAGGCGGATGGTGCGGTTGCCGGCGAATTTGTTAGTGTTACGAATGCTGGGGAGCCGGATACGGTTCGCGCGGGGAATGAATGGGTATTGAACGCGAGGCTCAATGACGCACTCTTCTTTTTTGAGGAGGATTCTCGCAAGAGCATCGAAGATTTTTGGCAAGCGACCGATCGCATTGTTTTTCAGGAGAAACTCGGGACGATCAAGCAGCGAACGGAACGGCTCGCAAACTTGGCGGAACAATTCATGCGCGAGGAACGCAGCGGCGAGGATAGTCTGAGTCTGGGTGCGCTAAATGCAACCCAGCCAAGTGAACTGGCAAGGGAGGCTGGGCGATTATCAAAGGCAGACCTTTCTACCGGTCTCGTTAGCGAACTGCCTTCCCTGCAAGGAAAAGTTGGCGCAGAGTATGCGCGAATGCAGGGCTTTGACGAAGCAATTTGCAAGGCGATTGAACTGCACTATTCGTACAGCGACGATCGCTTGGCGAATGCTGTAATGTGCGCCGATCAAGCCGACCGACTGGCGGGATACCTAGGGATAGGTGAACCGCCGAGTGGTAGCAGCGATCCATTTGCGTTGCGTAAGGCGGCGACAATGTTGATGCAAGTTGAGGATAGCGACATTACGGGCTGGGTTTCGCTTGCCGCAGACGAGTACAAGAAACAGGGTATCGCGTTGGGCGAGTGGTGGCAGTCGTTGCAGGAACTGCTCTACGGGCGATTTCAGGCGCTCTATCCGGACGTTCCTTACGATGCCCTTGCGGCGGCGTGGCAAGACGGCCTCAATGAGCAGACGAACGAATTCCTAGAGCGTGCAAGGTTGCTTGGCAAATTATCCTCGGATGTGGAGTTTGTACGAAGCGCGAAGCGCCCCGGAAACATCGTTGAAGCGGCGGGCAAGAAGGGGCTAAGAATCGCTGACGATGTCGACTCGAGTTTGCACGAGCATGCTGAGGAAAGTGCGCTCTACGAGGCCTATTCAGAGTTTGCGACTGCCGGTGAGTTAATTGGGTACGTCGAGCGACTCAGAAAACTGAAGCCGCTGATAGACACTTATTTCGATAAGGTCATGGTAATGGTTGACGATGAGAAGTTACGTGCTAACCGGTTGTGGCTCCTTAGTGGTGTCAACGGTTTGTTCCAGCGCGTCGGTGATTTTTCGAAGATTGTCATCGAGGAAGATTGATGCCTGATTTTTATCAGGACTTGAAGTACCCGGAGCCACCCGATGACCGACCCTATATTGTCATCAACATGGTGACGACGATCGACGGCAAGATTATTACTGGTGAGCGCGGTGAACCGGTGCACGATCTGGGAAGCGAAGTCGATCACATGATGATGCGGCGAATTCAATCCTCGGTCGACGCAGTTTTAATCGGTGCGGAAAATCAGAGAACAACGCCGAAGCTCTGGTATCCGAAGGATTTAGTTCGGATTGTGGTTACGCGATCGGGGAACGTTCTTTATCCGTCGCGGTTTTTTGACGACGCTCCGGAGAATGCAATCGTCATGTGCCCGAATAAAGCGAAGTTGCCGGATCTTCCTAAAGCGGTCAAAGTCTTGCGATTCGGCGAAGAATCGGTTGATTGGGTCGAAGCGCTGGAGCACTTGGCGGATGTTGAAAACATTTCAACGCTGCTCGTGGAAGGTGGCAGCGAAGTCAATGCACAGCTGCTTGAGCTGGAACTAGCCGATGAGCTTTTCTTGACGCTGGCGCCGAAGGTCAAGCTGGGAGCGGACACCCCGACGTATGCTGACGGAAGCGCTTTGCCGCGGGAGCGTGTTCAAGGGTTCAGGCTCATCGAGAGCCATGTTCACGAGGACGAAGTGTTCTTGCGATACCGCAGGGCTTGAATGGTGGGCGGTACTGGACTTGAACCAGTGACCCCTTCGGTGTGAACGAAGTGCTCTACCACTGAGCTAACCGCCCTTGGAGGGTTGCAGTATACTCTTTGATAGTAGTATACTATTGTCTACCTATGGGCGCAACCGCCTACCTTTCGTTCGCCGGATTTTACACGGCGACGCTGGCTCGAAAAGAGCCGGCTGCGGGTGGCTGCGTGGTGATTCGGGACAAGGCCGTTTTGGATTCAAATGCTGCCGCTCGCTCAATGGGGATCGCTCCTGGAATCGCCGCTTCGGAGGCGAAATATGCGGCGCGGGGATCGGATGTGAGGTTCGTGGACTACAAGCCGGAAGATTACACCGAGGCTGCTCGCACCTGGCTGGATGTTTGCGCCGAATACACCGGAGTTATCGAGCCTGTGGACCCGCATTGTGCGTACTTGGATTTGCGAGCGATCCCTTCGCCTCACGATATTGCTGAGCCACTGGCTGCGGATGTTTATCGAGCCGTTCGGCTTTGCCCGCAGGTAAGTGTTGCGAACACCAAACTTGTGGCGCGGTTGGCAGGCAAGGCGTTGCGGCCGGGTGAGGATGCCGGTCTTTTGTCGGCGCTGCCGATCGAATCTTTATGGCCGGTTAAGCAAGAGCATCGGCGCCGGCTGAGGTTTTTAGGATATCGAACGATTGGCGAAGTGGCCTCTTTGCCATCGAGCTTATTGACAAAACAGTTTGGTGCCGATGGGCTATCTATTTTACGGCTTGCGATGGGGATCGACGACTCTAGGGTTCGCGCTTTGTATCCGCCCGAGGAAGTTTGCGCGAAGTTTTATTTTCCTCAACCTGCAAAGAACGATGCTGAGATCGAGGTTGCTATTAACAATCTGGCTCATAACTTAGCGGAGTTATTGGAATCAAGGGATGCGCAGTGCAGGAGGCTTACGCTAAGAGTGATTTTTGAACGAAACGAATCCATGGCTGAAAGGACGTTTAATCATCCAATGCGTAGCGCTGGATCGCTGTCAACAGGGTTACGTTTAACTTTACGGCAGGTGCCTTTAGTAGAGGATGTTTGTGCGTTTATGGTCGATCTTATACACGAACCTGCAACCGATGCTCAGTTTTCTATGGAAGTGGAAAAGGATGCCGGTAAAGTTTCGCCGGCTGTCGAGCGGCTAAAGGAGACTTTTGGAGTTAGTGCGATCTATTCAGCGAAGGAAGTTGTAACACCGCGTCGTCGGTTGCTCCTTCGTGCTTATGAAGGTGAATAGTTATGGAGATTTTGTCTCGTTGGCGCGAAGCAGGCAAGTGGTGGGATCAGGAGCCTGAGACTGAGTGGGTTAGGTTTTTAGACGAGAGCGGCATCTTACGAGAGAGCTCGTTCGAGCGAGCCGTTGCTTCGGGAATGTCTGCTCAGAAAAAAAAGAGCCAAGAGATTGGCCACA
>JBDSVQ010000096.1:0-7095 GCA_039927135.1 Fimbriimonadales bacterium
CATCGCGTCGACCAACGGCAGCACGCAATCGCGCACCAACACCGGGGTGCCGTTTGTTGAAAAGCGCGGCGGACCGACCTATCAGCCACCCGTCACGCCTCAGCCTGAGCGTCGGATGGAGACGCCAACCGACCCCGCTCGCGGCACGACGCTGCCGCCTGGCTCGGGTTCGGCGACGGGCACACCTCGGCCGGCTACCGAGGCAGTAGCGACGCCGGAACCTGCTCGCAAGGGCGGTCAAAAGGCGTCGGAAGGTGAAGACCTCGACATCCCCGCCTTCATCCGCGATTTCAAGCGGAATCAAGGCGAGTAGTTTCGTCCGCCACCTCGGCTAACTAAGCGGCCCCGGCACAATGCCGGGGCCGCTTTTCTAAAGGTTGTCGCCGAGGGACCTGAATGGCTGCGGTAGGATTTGCGCATGGCGGATCCGTGGGACGTACTAAGGACGGAGGAAGGCAGAGATCAACTCATCACACTTGCCGATCATTACATCCGAGCCGAGCAAGACCGTGAGGCCGGCCTTTGCCTTGCTGAACTCTCTTACGTTGTCAAACACGTCGGCTCGCCAAGCGCGGACAATGCGTTCGCAGAAGCCGCCAGGATTGGCGCAGAAGCAGTTGCTCTACTGAGAAAAGCCAACGATAAGGAGGGCTTGTGTCGCGCTTTGCGTCTCGCCGCCGTTCCGTTTCTGGCGGATTGCGAGCCATTGCTTAGTGAGTCGCTGTCGTTGGCGCGTGAGCTGGGCGCTGTCGAACAAGAAGCGTGGACTACATTCGCGATGAGAAGTTTCGGCGGCGGGCCGGACCCGATGTGCGAAAGGGCGCATGCGCTGTTTGAGCAATGTGGCTCGTTGGAGGGCCAGGCTTTCTGTCAACGCACGATGGGGTTCCGAATCGGGAGCCACGACCCGGAGATGTTGCAGCGATCGATAGATCTGTTCGAAGAGGCCGGCAACACAGAAGAAGCCGAACGCGGTCGAGCGTTCCTTGACGCAGCTCTAATGCCCGAGGACCCAGACTCGCCGAAAATTCCGCCGGAAGCGATCGAAGAGCTGGCGCGAATGATCGTGTCCGGTGAGTGTGGTGAAAGCGAGTGCGAACCTAAATAGGCAAATTGCCACCAAAAACCCGTCTATAGGGTAGGAGTTATAGGCATGACAATTTTTCTTTGCTTGGCGCTAATCGCACCAACGCAGGCGGCATCCGCGAACGACGACTACTTGCGGGCGGCGGCGATCGTGGCGAACGGCAGTGCGGAACTGAAGCCGATTGTGGAAGGCAACGTGCTTGAATGGTCCCGGAAGGCAACCGAGAAGTACGGCTCAGCGCTGGATTGGGTCAAAGCCGGGAATCAAAAGCCGTTCGTTCTCCTAGAGCGCAGGTCATTGAATGGCGAGTTTCCTGAACTTGCGGGATTCCGTTCGCTTGGCTTCCTCTTCGAAGCTAAAGTCTTCGAGCATATCGCGGACGGTAAGCCGAACCAGGCGGCGAACGCTCTAATCGATGCCCTCACTTTTGGACGGAGAGTGCAGTCCATCGGGACGATTGGGCACATTGTAGGCTCGCAGATAATTGAGCGCAATTTGCGAATGTTCGATCTAAACCGAAGGGCTTTCGTGGAAGAGGGCCTTGAGAAACTAACGAAGCTCGAATTGATTCAATCGATTCCGTCCGACAAGATGGCTTTCGATGTCGAGTTTCTGGCATTTGGGAAATACAACGAAATTGAGCGCTTGTCACCGACCGAGCGGACCGAAGTGCTCGCGCGGATCGAGGCGCTTAAACGAGGAACGGAGGCCCAGCTCGCGAGAGAAGAAGCCTACTGGAAATGGGGCAGTGAGGACCCCGCGCCTGAGGCGTTGGCAGGATTAGAAGTTGCGCTTGAGGTGACTTGGGCCCGCGCTTTGGTTATCCGGACGAAGCTTCGTTTGCTAACGGCGACGTCAAAAATATTGCTGCACGATGTTCGAAATTACAAATTGCCGGATGTTATTACGGAAGTCCACGACCCAGCCACCGGGAAACCGTTCTTCTTCGGCAAGCGTGACGACGCGTTCGTGATGTATAGCGAGGGCGTCGAAAAGACGGGCCGCATCGAGTTGGGAACGCTATGGAACAGAGAGCGATGATTACCGTAATTATTGCGTTAGCCATAGCTCAGCAAAGTAGTTTCTTTGCCCGAACCTTCCCGAACCCAACGGGCCGCAATGGCTGGGAAGAGTACTTGATGGCAGCGGATATCGGGCGCGCCGGAAACATGGGCGCATTGCTTGTGGGCGATTCGAAGATTTCCAGGTTGGAAAACGACCGAAAAATGGTTAGCTCGCTATCGAAAGCCATCGAGTTCGTTCGTGTCGGTAATAAGAAGGCTGCAACTTATCCGTTCCTGGGCGGAGATGACTTCATGGATCCGATGGTCGAGCTCTCGCATATCAAGCTGCTTGGGCAGGTGCTCTCTGCTGACGTGTTTGCAAACGCGGCAGATGGAAAGCCGACGGCATCTTCGCAATCGATTTCGGACGCGCTCATTCTAGGCAGGCGAGTGGGTGAGGGGCAGCGAATTTCGGGACTAATCTCAGTCGCAATGCAGGGAATTGCATTGCGCGCCCTATCATTGAACCTGCATCGATTGGACGAGAAATCGCTAGCGGACCTAGCAGAACAATTCGGTCGAATCGCTCGGGAGCCGAGTCCCCTCGTTGAAGGATACTTCGGCGACTTCAAGCGTTGGTATGAAATTGTGCCACATATCCTTCGCGATCCGGAAAGTGTTAGTTTTGAGGAAGAAGTACCCGAGCAAATCCTGAATTTGAGTGCCACGGAAATCGAGGCCGCCACACAGGAAGCGCTGCGCTCAATGGCAGAAATCGATAAACGAGCTCGCGAAATGTTTCAGCGAGAAGAACGCTTTTGGTTAGAGCCTAATTTGGAGCATGAGAATGCAGCAACCGCATTTATTTTGTCTAACTTGCCGACCGCGATGACGAGCCCGATCGTTAGAAACAAAACGCAGTTACGCCTCGCCGAGATGCATTGTCGCGTAATGCTCCACAAGCGGCAACACAACGACTTTCCGGCAAGTCTTTCAGACTTGGATGGCCAAGTAAAGAATTACGATCCAACAACGGGCGGACCCTACTTTTACGAGCGAATATCGGATCAGAGTTATGTGCTTTATAGTTTGGGTACCGCGGAGACGGGAAGAATTGACTTGATCTATTTTCCCGATAGGTACAGACAATGATTGCAACTGCCGTAATTGCGATGATGCTCGCCCAACAGCCAACGTTTTTCTCGCAGACATTTCCCAATCCAACAGCCAATAATGGCTGGGAGCAGTATGCGATGGCGGCAGATATCGTGAGTTTCCGTGGCGCGGAACGTCTCGTCAACTACTACTATTACGATAATCAAGAGCAGGGCCTGAAGGGTGATCTGCGGGCGCTGAAGTTTTTGGGTCGTGTCATGTGACCTCGTTCGTGAAGGCAATCGCAAGCCGCTCCGAAGACCCGATGCTCTGACGGACGACGTAGAGTTTCGGGGTGCAATGATTGCGCTGTGTAAGTTATTGGCAATTGAGTCGCGTGTCAGGGTGTCTGACGGCAAAGCATCGCAGGGTGCGGAAAGCATTATGGACGCCATTAAGTTTGCAGGTCGCATCTCAGATGGTGGCCTGATCGACGTAATGAGCGCGCATGCGAAGCATCACATTGCGCTCGGATCGCTAAGCACAGCCCTTCATAAGCTCGACCTAGCGTCGACGTCGGAGTTGCGACGCTTCTTTGAGCAGAAAGCTAAGTCGAAGTCGCCATTTGCGAGCGCAATGAAGCTTGATATTGGAAAGACTGTTCGTGATGCCAGGTCACATTTGGACGAAATTGCCAAAGAGTCCAACTATTGGACTCCGCCCCCGGAGCTTGTGAAAGCAACACACACGCAGCGTGCAGAGTATTCGAAAAGGCTTAGCGAGGAATTCGCCCTACTAGAGTCGCAAATCGACCCCCTGTTTGCGCGCGAAGAGCGGTTTTGGCGTTTCAATCCGACGAGCAAGGACCCAATTGTGAATTACGCGCTCTCCATTTCTCCTTTGAAAGATATGCCGCAAATTGCCGCGCGATATCGGACCCAATTTCGCCTCGCCGCACTGCACTGCCGCGTCATTGAGTTTAAGCGCAACAATAATCGTTGGCCCGAGAATCTTGAAGAGCTTGGAGGCAGGGAAGTCTGGTACGACCCAGCGAGCGGTGGCAAATTTTACTACGCGAAGCTTAGCAACCAATCGTACACACTCTATAGCCTCGGCTCGCCCGAGACGGGCCGCATCGACTTAGTATGGCGTGGGCCTCCTGATGACTAGCGAATGATCGGCGCGTAGCGCGGGATGCGCGGGCCGTTGGGTTTGAAGGGAATCGGCGTTATCAAAATAGAATCGATTTTCATTTCGTAACGCGGGGCGGTGTCAGGAATCTGGACGCTCAATATATAATGGCCGTTCCGCAAAGTCACCTTGCCGAGGTTATACCAAGCGTAATCGCCACCCGAGTAATGCGGATCGCCGAGCGTTGCAAGCGTTACGTCACCTACGGTTACGCGCACCAACGGACGAATGGCTTCCGACACGGCAGCGGAAATCCAAACTTCAGCGACCTCTAGTTCCGGCAGCGAATCAAATTTATATCGCGCAAAATAACCGCCTGGCGTCGGTCGCATCGGCGTGTTCAAGGAAAGCGATCGTTTGTTGGAGGCTGCCGGATCCTGTACGACCTCACCAAAATTTGTCTCGTAGGAGGACTCGCCTTCGATCCACGAATACGGCGCAACTTTCAGCGTCAGCTCGTTGTACGCCTCCATCATTTTCCCGAAAGCCGCACCGGGGCTGCGTTCCATTCCTCGAAACGCGTCGTCGAAAGCAAACTGCGTGCTGCCGATGGGAACACTCTTCACTTGCGCTTCCTTTATCATGCTTCGAAAATCCGCGCGCAATAAATCGATTGCGTCTATCGGTGCGGGTATCTCATCGGTGCCCGTGATAATAATGGGCAGAGTGTCGATGGTAAGTTCGATGCCCCCTTTCACAAGCTTCATCTCAACCGGTGTGCCGTCGTAGCTACGTATTGAAACGTTGCTGGGCACGGTAAACCGAAGCTTAACATTTGCCGGAGAAACCGTTCTCCAAAGCGCCGTAAACTCGCCGAACGGAGCCTTCATGCGATAGCCTTCGTAATCCGGTCCCAAATCCAACCGATCGCCCGCCACCGGAACGGGCAGCCACCAAACGTTCCCGGGCAGCAGCATGGTGTTTGCTGGGAAGCGCGCATTGAGCGGATAAAAAACCGCACGGGGAGTTTCGCTTGCGGTCGACGGACTCGATGATGCCTCCGTGCTTAGCGTTGAAATCCAATTTGATTCCGCGCCGTTTCTCCACCGAACGAACCAGCCTTTAGCGCCAAGTCCCAGCGTTTGCGTAACTACGTCGCGTAATTGCTTCTCACCTTCAAACGGCCCTGATATGTCCGTCGCGATAAGCCAACGTCGCGAATTCCACGCGATCGCAGTCGCTGCTGTAGGCGCGGCGAACCGCTCAAGTGGACCCATCGAAGTTCCGTGCGCAATCATGCCGATTCCTTCGCCGGAAGGTGTCGCACGGAATTGCACCGAAGACCAATCTTTCCACTCGTAAATAACGGGCACATCCGCAACTTGCCTGACAGCACCGGCGATGCGGCCCGTCCGTCTCAATGCGGCCGTAGAAATAACGGTACGCAAATCAGTCCAAAAGGCATTTTGGTGCCGCGATGCGTATGAGATGTTTCCGCTTTCAGGGTCGAAAAACGCTTCCACGCCTCGGCTTTCACCGAACAAAGGCACCAAGCGCGCGGCTTCCGAGAAATTAGTTAGGTTGCGGCGGGTTAGTTTCCAAGCGAGTTCTAAATGGGCAACGTTCTTGTATTTTTCTTGTAGGAATGCTTCGAACTCGAGACGAAACATTGCCGAGTCCGGTACGACCGGATTCTCGGTAGCAGTCCAGCTCTTCGCGTCACCAAAAGGGTTGAGTATTCCGCGCAAGCCCTTTCCAAATCCCGCATTTGCAAACTTTGTCAGCACAGCATCTCGGCGTATATCCAGTTGCTCCCAATAATCTGGTAAACCCGTATCAATCATCCGCGGATACAAAAGCGCAACATAACCGCTGTTACTCGCGGGCATCGCGAGCGTGAGCTTTGCAAAGCCATCGGTAACGTCTGCCCAGCCCTTGCCTGCAATCGAATAGTCGCTCGCGTTTAAAACGAGATAGAAAATGGATCTCGCGTTCGCGATTGGGATACGCAGATCGGCGCGAGCATCGACCCTCTCGATGCGATATCCACCAGGATCGACGATAAATCCCGGCGCAATCGCCGCGGGTTCGGAAATGGATACGATGTAACGCATATTGTCCGCTTCCGCTGCGCCCACGATCGCTTTCAGATCTGTGGACAGCGTTGCGTCCAAGATCACATCATTAACGCCGGCCGCCCGCACTTTTGCGAGAGCGTCGGCGGTAGCCGGAATCCGATAACCGACCGGCAGGTACGGCTTGCCGCCCCAGTCCAGCGCTCGCGCAGGCGTGACGCTCCACGTGGTGCCTGCGAACGATCCGGATGTTTGGGCGAGACTGACAGTAAATGCGGCGAGAAGCCCGAACGCGAGGGGAATACGCACGCTTATCAGACTACCGCACGGCCCCGTGTGGTTCGGTTTCGCCTAAAAGAACCAGGCCGCGAGGAAGTAGTTCACCAGATAAATCAGAACCATCGATATGACAACGGTATCGGTTGTGGACTTGCCCACGCCGACTGCACCGCCTTCGGTTCGGAAGCCTTGCTGGCATGCAACGATGGCGACGATCAGGCCGAAAACCATCGTCTTCAACACGCCTCCAGCGAAGTCCCATGGATCCATCATGTCGCCGACGGATTCGATAAAAGTGCTCGTCGGTATGCCGTGGATCGTGCCCACGAGCATGCCGCCCACGATGCCCGTGTAGATGCCGATGAGGCCTAGAATCGGCAGCATCAGCACGGAGCCAAGCAGCCGGGGGACAAGAAGGTAGCTG
>JBDSVQ010000097.1:0-4968 GCA_039927135.1 Fimbriimonadales bacterium
AGGTCGACCCACGATGCGGCGGTGCCGCTCCACATGCTGGCGCGTAGCTGCCCGCCTACGCCGGCGCTGCCCACCTGCTGCCCGCCGCTGACTCCCCAGGCCCGTGAACCCGTCGATCCGGCGGGGCTGAGGTCAACCCAAGAAGCGGCTGTGCCGCTCAATAGGCTGGCGCGAATCTGACCGCCGATAAAGGCATAACCCACCTGCTGGCCGCCGCTCACGCCGTTAGCTTCCGATTGCGCCGATCCCACGGGATTAAGGTCGACCCAAGATTTCGCGGTGCCGCTCCATAGGCTCGCGTGGTCACTGGCCAAAGCGACACGACCCACCTGCTGGTCGTCGCTAACCCCGAAACCCCGCGAGTATTGCGATACAGGGGGTTGAAGGCGTGTTACCGTCCACTGGGCGACGGCAGGGACTATCAGCCCGAAAGCGAGCGTCGTTAGAATAGGGCCACGAAGTTTGTATTTCATGTTGAGTCTCCCTTGAGTCGTCACTCCACACACTTATTCTACGTGATTGTACTAATTTTGCATCATCCTTGCTTTCTTTGAATTGCCGACACAACGGCAGGTATTGAAGAAGCCGCACTCCGCGATTTTACTTTTGCCAAAACTATCAACTCGTCGCCTCGCGTATGCCGCGGCCTAACATTAGCCGCTCAGCAGCCGAACGTAGGTGTCATAACGCGCCTGTTTAATCGCACCTCCGACTGCCGCCTTCACTGCACAATCCGGTTCGTGAGTGTGGCTGCAATCGGAAAACTTACAACGTATGCCTTCGAATTCCGGGAAGTGCCACTTTAACTCTTCAGCCGATATGTTGCCGATACCAAGGCTGCGAATTCCGGGCGTGTCGATAATGCGCGTTCCGTTACCGAGGTCGTGGAGACTCGACCACGTTGTCGTGTGTTTGCCGCGGCCATAGCCCTTCATCACCGTACCGGTAAGTTCGGCCAAACCGGGAGCTACGGCGTTTGTCAGCGATGACTTACCGACACCGCTATGGCCCACAAAAGCAACGGTCTTGCCCTCAATCAGTTCGCGCACTTTATCGATACCCTCGCCGGTGTCGACCGAGCAGCCGATGATCGGCAAATCAAGATCGCCGTAAGCTAGCAGTTTCGCGAGCTCAATGTTTCTTTCGTCCGCGCTGGCCAGATCGAGCTTGTTGACGCAGAGCGCAGCTCGCGCCCCACTGCGCTGGATTGCAATTAAATACCGATCGATTATCCGCACGTGCAGCGGCGGAGATTTGATCGAGACCACGATCAACACGACATCGACGTTCGCCGCAATCGGCATTTCAACGTTGGGATTGCCGGGGTCCGGCCGCGAGAGAAGCGATTTCCGCGGCAAGACACTTTTCAAGCGAAGCGTAGCGGGTTCATAGCTCACGATATCGCCGACGGCGACCCTATGACCGTTAAGCTCGCATTCAATTTCGGTCAGGCGGCACGTCTTCCTTCCCACCCAAGTGACGTCGCCGATTGCCGTTTCCGCTACAGTCGCGTCGGTAGTCGCCTCATCGTCAATGAGCAGCCGCAGCACGATGTCGTCAAGCGACTCAGTCGTCGCCTCCGGAGGTGAGTTCTTCCGAATGGTCGTGGCGCGTTTGTAGATTTTGCGCCGTTCGTTTTCCTGGAGTGAGGAGAGTTTTTGTTCGAGAGTTCGTTTAGTTTTGCTGTCCAAATTCGTTTCTGCCTTGATGGTTACGTGCGCGAATGCGCGAGCCGGCGAAATCCGGTATCGCGTAACAGGCGGAAAACTTTGTCGGCCTAGAGGACGGCGGCACCGGAGGCGAGTGCGGAACTGTGAGCTGATTGAGTCATTGTCATAGGCCTCCTAAAAAGTTAAGTCTGCCTGCCGGCAGCAGGGAAGTTATACCACGTAATCAGCGGTGGGCAGAACATCACGATCCCGCTCAGATTCTTCGGTCCTTACAGGGTTCTGGGTGCTGGGATCCTAAGCTTGAATCCGCTGCCGATTGCCTAAATGACCGGCAAAACTACCAGTTTTTACAGAAACTTGCTTGACATTCGCCCTCCCAAATGCCTTAAGGGTAGGAGCAAGTACGACAGCGAACTCCCAGCCTTGGGAGGAGCTAGGGCAGGGGTCAGCGGCAGACAACAATCAACGCACGATTCCGTCCCGCCAAAACTCGCAAAAACCTAGTATCTCCCCCGTTCAAATCGCGGTTTCTTAACACAATAGAGAGCAGGAACGAAAGGACCGAGCTAGGTATCCTCTTACCGTGGACAAGACGGTAGCGACGGCGGCGGAGGCCCTTCAAAAAGCCGGCCTCAAGGACGGCATGACCCTGATGTGCGGAGGCTTCGGTCTCTGTGGCATCCCCGAGAACCTGATCGCAGCAGTGCGAGAGCACGGCGCCAAGGACCTCACCATCATCAGCAACAACGCTGGCGTCGACGACTTCGGCCTCGGCGTGCTACTGGAAACCCGCCAGATCAAGAAAATGATCAGCAGCTACGTTGGCGAGAACGCCATCTTCGAAAACCAGTTCCTCAGCGGCGAGCTGGAGGTCGAGCTGACCCCGCAAGGAACCCTCGCCGAAAAGATTCGCGCAGGAGGCGCGGGCATACCTGCGTTCTTCACGCCTACCGGCTACGGAACGCTCGTGGCGGAAGGCAAAGAAACCCGAGAATACGGAGGTCGAAACTACGTACTGGAAGAATCACTAACCGCGGACATCGCCCTGGTAAAAGGTTACAAAGCCGACAAATCCGGCAACCTTATCTTTAGAATGACCGCCCGCAACTTCAACCCAATGATGGCGACGGCAGGAAAAATCACCATCGCCGAAGTCGAAGAGATCGTCGAAGTCGGCACCCTCGACCCAGAAGCCATCCACGTCCCCGGCATTTACGTAAACATGATCATCCAAAACTCGTTCGAAAAAAGAATAGAGCAACGCACGGTCTCAAAGTAGTATCGGCGTCCCGCCGATTCCGGAAAACGACAATGGTATCTTTGGCGTCCCGCCGATTCCGAAAGACAACGGTATCTTCGGCGTCCCGCCGATTCCGGAAAACGACAACGGTATCTTTGGCGTCCCGCCGATTCCTGAAAGCGACGATGGTATCTTTGGCGTCCCGCCGATTTCCGGAGAAGTGAGCACAACGACGATCCGAATCGGAACCTCAGGTTTCTCATACGAAGACTGGGTCGGACCGTTCTACCCAAAGAACCTGTCTAAATCGAAGTGGTTCGACTACTACGCGCAAGAGTTTTCTTGCCTGGAAATCAATGCATCATATTATTCGTGGATGACACCGCGCGCGATGCAATCGCTCGCAAGCCGCGCACCACATGATTTCAATTTCGCAGTAAAACTAAACAAATCAATAACGCACGGCAAAGAGGATATCCAGAAAGGCATTCTCGCAACGTTGGAGCAGAACGCCCCGCTCGACAATCCGGTCCACCTCGCCCAATTCCCAAACGGTTTCAAGCCAAGCGAAGAAAACTGGAGCCGAGTCGAAGGACTTTCGACCCTGCCGAAACTAGTTGTCGAGTTTCGCAACTCGGAATGGCAAACCGACGAAACCTACAAGCGACTAACAAAACTCGGCATCTCACTCTGCGCAGTCGATTCTCCAAGAATAGAGGGCTTACCGAGATTCACAAGAAACCTAACCGGCCCAATCGCCTACACGCGTTTTCACGGCCGCAACGCCGAAAAATGGTATGAACACGACCACGCTTACGAGCGATACGACTACCTATACACTGAAAGCGAGTTAACGGAAATAGCCGACGACCTAAAATCTATGGCAGTGAAAATGCAAGACGCGTTCGTGTTTTTCAACAACCACTACGCCGCCCAATCCGTCACCAACGCCCGGCAATTGGCAACGCACCTCGGCGTAGCAACAACCCCGGCGCAGGAAAAGCTTTTCGAGTAATTGGTGCCCAGGGCGGGACTCGAACCCGCATGGGTTGCCCCGGGGGATTTTAAGTCCCCTGTGTCTGCCATTCCACCACCCGGGCACGCCGCTCTATTCTACTTGCCGCGAGGATGCTTCTTCTCAATCACATCGCGCAAGCGCTCGACTGAAACACTCGTATACACCTGCGTCGTCCCTAACGATTCGTGCCCCAACAATTGCTGAACCGTCTTCAAATCCGCCCCACCATTCAGTAAATGCGTGGCAAAACTGTGCCTCAACGAGTGCGGTGAAGCATCCGCCGGTAGCCCCGCCATCCCCCGCCTCCGCTCCACAATTCGCTGCACGGTCCTCGTCGACAGCCGTCCATTCCTCCCCGAAAAAACCGACTCTCCGTCCGCTCTTTCGCCGTCAACGTACCGCTCGATCGCTTCCGCCGCCGGCTCCCCAAACACCACGATGCGTTCCTTACGGCCCTTACCGCGAACCTTCAACATCCGCGATTTCAGATCCAGATCCACTATGTTCGCCGCCACTACTTCGCTAGCCCGTAAGCCCGCTCCATAAAGCAATTCCAGCACAGCCTGATCCCGTAGCGGCGTGTCGCCCATTTCCGCATCAACCAGAGCATCTGCCTGCTCCGGTGAAATATCTTTCGGCAAACGTGTCCGCTTAATCGGCGCCTCAATCCCAACCGACGGATCGCCTGACAAAACTCCCACTTCGATCAAGAATTTTGTAAACGCCCTCACCGCGCACAACTTCCGCGCTCGCGTCCGCGGTGATTTCCCGTGCTTCCGCAAATACTCACGAATCACCGTTTCACTGAGACTTTCCGCGTCAAAAGCGCCAAGATCAGCGCATAGTTGCCGTAAGTCGCTACCGTACGATCGAACGGTATGTGGCGAACCCCCCGCGGCGAGCGTTTCGAGAAACCGATCGACCGCCGCGGAGATGTCCACGCTACCTACGACGAACGGTGACGACCTTCGGACTCGATTCCTTTCCGGAATCCCCCACCGCGATCACAGTGATCTCGTAAGTCGTATCTTCGCCACCCG
>JBDSVQ010000098.1:0-22104 GCA_039927135.1 Fimbriimonadales bacterium
GAGTTCGAAGTTGAATTTGTTCGTGAAGGATTGTACCAATCAGTACAGATGGACCGCGGCTGGGGAGAAGAGCTGGGCTTCGTATTCACCTTTGAACTCGCGGACCAGATCCACACCTGCGACAACAAGTGTGTCTTTTGCTTCATCCACCAGATGCCCAAGGGCATGCGCAAGTCGCTTTATCTGATGGACGACGACTTTCGCCTTAGCTTCCTGCACGGCAACTACGTGACGCTGACGAACATGGGTGAGGAGGAGTTCGCGCGGACCAAGGCGCAGGGACTGTCTCCGCTCTATGTGAGCGTGCATGCCACTGACCCGCGTCTGCGCGGCTTCATGCTTGGCCGGGGCGCGCCCGAGCCGATCCTCCCGCGAATCCAGGAATTGGCGGACGCGCATATCGACGTCCACGCACAGATCGTCTTGTGCCCCGGATTGAACGACGGCGACGCACTCGATGAGACAATCCAGTCGCTCGCGGCACTCCACGCAAGAGCGACCGGCAAACAGGCCGGAGTCCTCAGCGCCGCCGTTGTTCCTGTAGGCTTAAGTAAGTACAGACACAACCTTTATCCGCTCAAAACCATCGGACCGGAGTACGCGACTGCGTTTCTCAGCCAGATGGAAAAGCACCACTCACGCTACATCGACGGCCTTGGCACGCGCTTCGTATTCCCTAGCGACGAGTGGTTCTATTACGCGCGGCAGCCTGTCCCCGAAAGGAAGTGGTACGAGGACTTCCCTCAGTTCGAAGACGGCATCGGCACCTTCCGCCTATTCATGGATGAGGCGGCCACCGGCATGCGAAAACTAAAGGGCAAGCGAGCGGCCCCTACAAAGATGACCCTCGTTACAGGGGTACTGCCGTCTCAAGTCATCTGGGACTTCGCTCGCAGGCTCTGCGAAATCGAGGGCATCGATGCCGAAGCGCTGCCGGTAACAAACGACTTTTTTGGGCACGGAATCACGATCGCCGGGCTGATCACCTATCAGGATCTGCTCCGAGCGCTCAACGGGACCGATCAGTCCAGAATAATCGTGATACCCGACATTATGTTAAAGGAATCCACGTTATTCTTAGACAATTCGACAGTCGACGATCTGCGTAAAGCGACCGGACGCGACATTCGTGTCGCTCCGAGCCGCGCAGGAGACTTTCTGCGTAAGTGGCTGCCGAAGAACGTCGACTTAGACGCCGCTTAGATCAAGTATTCCGCAACAACTCCTACATACCAGTTGAGTTCGCCATCGCCATCTGGCGCCTCGTGCCAGTCATAGCAGTAGCCTCCCACAAATTCCTGGTTCAAAAGCCGCTCCATCAGCTTGTACTTAGGTGAAACCACCTCTTTGAGAACCGGATAGAAGTCCGAAGGCATCGGTCCTAAAAACGACTGATAGTCCTCAGAAACATCAACCAGCGTGACCTTAGCGATGTTGTATCGCCACAAATCTCCATCTAACTTGGCCATCAGCGCACCTCCATATGCGTCCAATGAAGGGACGCCGAACCTGCGCTGTCAGCCGCACGGAATCCGCGCGACAGGATAGAATCTAAACTGATATGGAGAAGTGGGTCATTTTTGGTGTCGTCGGGCTTGGCGTTTTCGCCGTGGCCGGGCTTCCCTCGATTCCCGGCGAAGAGGCTCAGGAGCCGACGTATGCATCGACGATTGCGCCGATCTTGTTCGAGAAGTGCACGCCGTGCCATCGGCCCGGTCAAGTGGCACCCTTCAGCCTGATTAGCTACGAAGACGCTCAACGGCGCTCGGCAACGATCGCTCGTGTAGTTGAAAAACGGTACATGCCGCCATGGAAAGCGACCGCCGGCTATGGTTCCTTCAAGCACGAGAACAGGCTGACCGACGAGCAAATCAACCAAATCAAGATTTGGCATGAGGCCGGAGCGCCGCGCGGTGACGCCAAGAACGAACCCGTCGCGCCCACTTTCAGCGCGGAATGGGCGCTAGGCAAACCGGATCTGACCGTCTCAGCCGACCGTGACTACAAACTCGCCGCGGAAGGCGAAGACGTTTATCGCAACTTTGTAATCAAGACCGACTTCAAAGAGCCCAGGTGGATCCGCGCGATGGACATTGCTCCCGGAAACCGCACCGTCGTTCACCACGTCATCGCCTTTCTCGATGAGGGCGATCGCGCAAAGGGACTTGAGGACCAGGCCAAAGATGGCCAACCGGGGTACGAGTCATCCGGCGGAGGCGTCGGTTTTATGCCGAACGGTGCGCTTGGCGGATGGGCGCCCGGCCTGCAGCCGTTTGCGACACCGAAAGGCAGCGCGTTCCTTCTAAAGCCTGGTACCACGATCGTGCTTCAAGTGCACTATCACAAAAGCGGCAAAGCGGAAACCGACCGCACTAAACTTGCGCTCTATTTCGCGGAGGAAAAAATTGAAAAAGAGATGCGTCTCGCATGGATCGCAAACCCGTTCTTCCGTTTGGACGCGGGCAACGCAAATAAATCTGTGAACATGTCGTCCACGATCCCCTTTGATGCAACGGCGTATACCGCAATGCCCCACATGCACATGCTCGGCAAATCGATGACCGCATGGATCGAGCTTCCGGATGGCAAAGAAGTGCCTCTGGTGCAAGTAAAAGATTGGGACTTCAATTGGCAGTTGATGTATGAGTTTGCGAAGCCGGTAAAAATCCCCGCCGGCAGCACAATTCGCGCAACCGCTCTTTACGACAATTCCGCGGACAATCCGCGCAACCCTAACCAGCCACCCAAAGAAGTGCGCTGGGGCGAGCAGACGACCGATGAAATGGCTCTGCTGATCGTTTCGTATACACGCGACGCCGACGTTGGTAAATAGCGCAGAGGGGCTGATTAACGAGGCGCTTTCGCGCCTGTCGAATCGCGCCGGTTTTGTCGAACGTGAGAACCAAAAGCAGCTTGCGCTGCTTATTTCTGACTGCATCGAAGGCTCGCAAATTGGCATTTTTGAGGCGCCGACAGGCTTGGGAAAGTCGCTTGCCGCTCTCATCCCTGCCATCGCGCACGCCATCGCTAACGAAAAGCGAACGGTAATCGCAACCTACACCAACGTACTCGCTGAGCAATATTTATACAAAGACTTGCCGCTGGCAATGAGCCTGTTCGACGAGCAGCCAGAAACGGCATTTCTGATCGGCCGACAACGCTACGCATGCGTCGCGGAAATAGAAGCGCACGTTCCTGATATGCGCGAGGCGTATCTCGAAAAAGCGAAGGTAGGCATCGAATCGGAATTCCGAGAGGTAACCCACCTAAGTGGTCGCGAAGCGCTAAGCAAATGGCGGCAGATGGCGGTCCCGCAAATTTGCCCAGCGCGTATGTGTGATTTTTATGGACGCTGCATTTACTATAAGGCTCGGCGACAGGCGACAAAAGCCGGCGTCGTAATCACCAATCATAGCGTCGTCCTAATGGATGCTTCGCAGGGCGAAAACGAGAATCCGATATTCGGCAATTACGACTTTCTCATTGTCGACGAAGCCCACGACTTTGCGCAAGCTGCCTACTCTGCTTTCGAATTCGCACTCGATGACGGCAAATTGTCGCAGGTGGCATCGGTTGCATCCGGACTTGAGCGCGTCCTTCGCCCTAGAGCGGCAGCGAAGCAAAGCCAGGGCGAACTTGCATCTGCCTTTGCGGACTTTAGAAGGGCGATCGATGCCGCAAAGTTTGACCTGTCTGCGGCGGGGGCGAATGCTCCGAAGTCAGCTATCCTAACTGCCTCCCCACAGGAGATTGCGGAGTTTCCGCAAGTTGCAACTCGCGTCTCGGAGCCTATGCAGTCAAAAATTTATCCCTTGGCAAATGCACTCACGGATAGCTGCAAAGCGCTGGATAAATCGGTGCGAGATATCCTAAAAAAGGATGGCGCTGAGGAGATGGATGCGCTGGGGGAGAGCACAATGTCCTACCGCCAATTCCTCGCCGAATTCGCATTTAACTGTAAGCGGCTTTCATCCCCTGAAGATAAGGCCGTTTCATATATCGAAACGGGCTTCAATCCCTTCTCGGCTAAGAAGGCAATTACCGACGTTTCGTCCTTATTACAGGAAAAAGTCTGGTCGAAAAAGCCGGTGGTTTGCCTTTCTGCAACTCTCGCAATCGATGCCGAATTCGACTTCTTCTGCGGCCAAACCGGCATCAAGCCTAACTTTAGAGAGATCCTCGAGAGTCCGTTTTCGTTCGCGAATCAAGCCGCTGTTTACCTACCACTTGAGGACGCCATACCGGACCCCGTCGCGGTGCGCAGAGAGGGAGCAGAGGACCTGTATTACTCTGCAATCGCGAAAGAAATTGAAGCAATTATTCGCGCGCTTAAAGGGAAGACACTTGCGCTCTTCCATAGTCGCGCTGAAATGGAAGGCGTGATGGAGCGAATCAATTTGCCCGACGAATTACCGGTCTATATGCAGCGCAGGTCCGGCGTCGGAACGGTCGGCGAATCGTTTCGCAAAAACGTCAATGCGTCCCTCTTCGCGTTGCGCTCCTTTTGGACTGGATTCGATGCCCCCGGAGAAACGTTATCCTGTGTGGCTCTAACCCGAATCCCATTCGAAGTGCCCGTCGATCCGCCGTCGATCGTGCGCAGCGCGGCGATGACAATCGAGGGCCGCGACCCCTTCCGTGAATACTCGCTGGCAAACGCAAAAATGCTTATGCGCCAGGGTGCGGGCCGGCTGATTCGAAACGACGAGGACAAGGGCATCATCGCGATCCTCGACCCGCGCATCCGAACCAAGAATTACGGCGAGGCTATTCTTGATAATCTGCCGCCGGGCATGCGGCGCTTCACCGACATCTACGAGGCAATGGCCGCCATCGGACTCGAGTGAAGGTATCCTCTACGCTCCGTGCCGAAGTGGCGGAATGGCAGACGCGGCGGTCTCAAAAACCGTTGAGGGAGACCTCGTGCGGGTTCGACTCCCGCCTTCGGCACCAAGCTTCAAACAGGCTGCGCGCGCTCAGCGACGGCTTCGTCGGAAACGATCTCACCGTCTCTAAACCGAATGACTCGCTTACAGTGTCGTGCAACGTCTTCTTCGTGCGTAACCAAAACGATCGTCTTCCCCTCATCGTTCAGCTCCTGAAACAGCGCAAGAATCTCTTCGGTCGTACGCGAGTCGAGGTTACCGGTCGGTTCGTCAGCGAGCAACAAAACAGGGTCGGTTACGATCGCGCGCGCGATCGCCACGCGCTGTTGTTGTCCGCCGGACATTTCGTTGGGCCGATGGTCCATACGCTGGGCTAAGCCAACTCGCTCTAATGCAGACTTTGCCGGCGTCGTTCGATCTCTTTTGCCTGCATACACCAACGGCAGCTCCACGTTGTGCAATGCCGTCGCCCGCGGCAGCAGATTAAACGTTTGGAAAACGAACCCAATAAACTTGTTGCGGATCCCGGCTAATTCGTCGTCCTTCTGCTTGGATACTTCCTTACCGTCTAAATGGTACGTGCCGGCGGTTGGGCGATCCAAGCAACCAAGCACGTTCATGAAAGTCGATTTGCCCGACCCGGAGGGTCCCATAATCGCAACGAACTCGCCCGCGTTGATATCCAAATCGACGCCCTGCAACGCGTGCACCACGGTTTTGCCCATTTCGTAGTCCTTGGAAATCCCGCGGACTTCGATAACCGGTTTACTCACTTCGCAATGCCTCAATCGGCTCTAACTTGCTCGCCAAATACGCCGGATAAAAGCCGAAGAAAATACCAACTAAAGCCGCAAACCCGAACGCAATAACAACACCACCGGGCACGATAACCGGAGGCACGCCCATCAATCCGGCAACGAACGTCACACTTGCAATGCCAAGGAGCACCCCCACGACTCCACCGAGAAGGCAAAGCATCACGCTCTCAAGCAAGAATTGGCTAAGAAGCGCGTCTCTTGTGGCCCCCAAAGCCTTTCTTAGGCCGATTTCCTTCGTTCGCTCGGTCACGGAAACGAGCATGATGTTCATGATTCCGATGCCGCCGACTAAGAGCGATACACTCGCAACGCCGGCCAAGAGCAGGCTCAAGATTCGCGATTGCTCTTCAGCCGTTTCGATAAGCTCGCCCTGGTTAAATGCCCTAAACAGTTCTTGTCCACTCGCATCGCGTCGCACTCTAGCGAGCGTCTTCTAAACCTGATCGAGCGTGTAAGGCATTACCTTGGAGTTCATCGCTTGGACGGATATCGAGCTGAGCGACTCGTCTCTCTCAATGCGACTGATCACCGTGTTAATCGGAGCGTAAATCATGTCGTCCGGGTTCATAAATCCGGTGCCACCTTTAAAGGATGCGACGCCGATAACTTCGAAGTCCGAACCTTCGATTCGAACAATGGATCCGACTGCCTCAACGCCATCGCCGAAAAGCCGATCGTAAATATCAAACCCTAGAACGCATACCTTCGAAAGCTCCTCGTTTTCTTCGGTCGTAAAGAAGCGGCCCTCCTTAAGCTTTACGTTTCGAATCTGTTGGATTTCGGGGAGGCCACCGGTAATCTGGGATCGTTCGTTCAACGAGCCGAACTTGATCGCTACGCCTTCGCGCACCTCACCCGTCACCGCCGCAACGGTCGGCACGGAACGGCGAATCAGCTCGACATCTTCCATCTGAAGCGTCTTCGGGGTCTCGCCGGCTGCGACGTTCCACCGACGTTGCGGCATAACTGAAATAAGATTGCTGCCCAAAGCTTCCAGTCGCTCTAACGATTGCTTCTTAGTGCCCTCCGCAATACCCACCATTGCGATTACCGACGCGACACCGATAATCACGCCCAGCGTCGTGAGAATCGAGCGTAATTTGTTTGCGGCCAACGAAGACGCCGCGCTGGCAAGGCTGTCGAAGATTGTCATCGTCTGCCACCTGTCCCCGGCCCGCTCATTGGGCTGCGCTGTTGCGCGGCCTCCTCCATTCGTCTCTGTTGGTCTTCTATTTCGCGGTTGTCGATCTTGCTGGTGACAATAACATCGCCTTCGCTCAATCCGGAAACAATCTCCAGCATGCCGTTGCCCATCGAGCCGACCTCTACCTCTTTCTTCTGCGGCTTGTTTGGTTCTGGCATGATCTCTACCATCGTCTTGCCTTCCTCCCGCTTGATGGCCTGAGCGGGAATCATCAATACATCCTTCTTTTCACGTTGAATGAATTCGCAAGAAGCATTTAAGCCAGGCATCAACTTAACCTTATCGCTGCCTTCGATTTCAACGCGAACCTTAATTTGTGTCACGCCGTTTCCGGTAACCGCGCCGGGATTAACGCGGCTAACCTTTCCTTGCAAAGGCGCCTCCGGTGTCGACTCGAGGCGCACATTTACGTGCTGGCCAACTTTCACGGCTGCGATATCAGCTTCATCAACTTGTACTTCAACGTACATTTTTGAGACGTCCGCAATTTGCACGATCGAAGTGCCTTCGCTAAAAACGCTCGTTCCCGGCGGGATAATCGTGCCTTCCTCCAGGTATTTCAGGATGACAACACCGTCGCGAGGCGATACGACAGTCGTGCTGTCCAACTGAACTTTGGCGTTGTCTCGCTCTACCTTGCTTCGAATAATGGCTGCGTCTGCCGCTTTCAACTCATTGCGAGAAACGTCCACTTGCCGTTTATTCGCTTTCGCGCGAACGATTGCAGTTTCTGCCTGCTGAACGTCTTCTCTTGCTTGCTGTAATTGCCGTGCCGTCGCTCCGACTTCAATTGAATTGGTTCGCGCGGACTGCAGCGATGCCATCGCTTGCCGCTGTCGCGCCTCAGCTTGCACTAACTGCGACTGCAAATTGCTTTCCAAAGTGCGCTGTCTTTCCTGCGCATTTCGATGCGAGGCGAGCGCAGCTTGATACGCGCTTTCGGCAGCCTCTGCGGCCTGCGCGCTTACATATCCCTTTGCAAGCAGGTTTTTGTTTCGGTTACGGTTGGCGAGCGCCGCGTCCATCTGGGCCTTTGCGCTATCCAAGTCACCCCTCACCTGCGATCGCGTTTCCGGAATCGTAACTTGCCTAAGCAAATCCAAGTCCTTCGACGAGACCTCATAGCTTGCCTGAGCTTGCGAAATCGCCGCTTCTGTTAACTCCGGTTGAGCCTTAGCTCGCGCTTCCAGGGTCAACAGTTGAATCCGTGACGACCTCAATTGCGACTCCGCATTCTTGATATCCGTTTCCGAATTGGAAATCTGCATTAGCAGTTGATAATTAATCTGATTCTTTCGAGCTTGCGTAGAAGTCATGTCCGCCACCGCCTGCTCATAAATAGCCTGCGTATCACGCGGGTCGATGCGCGCTACGAGGTCGCCTCTTTTCAGCAGAGTGCCTTCTTCCACGGCAAGTGCCACAACTTCGCCCCCGGCCTTGCTCTTGACGTCCACAACCGTCAACGGCTGCAAGACGCCGGTCGCGCTAAAAGATTGCACAACGTCGCCCCGCTCGACCTCGGCGGTGCGATAAGTCACATCGGCCAAGCCATCGCTGCTCCCTTTTAGGAAAAACCACCAAGCAAGAAACAGCAAAGAAAATACAACGACGAATATTGTAATGGTTCTTTTCATGTCTTATTCCCCAAGCAACGGTTCTCCGGTGACGAGTCGCAACTGCGCGTCGCTGATGTAAAAATCGTAGAGGGCCTGCACAAAATTTGTTTCCGCGGTCACCAAGGTGATCTGCGCATTGGTCACATCGAAAACGGTTGCCGCGCCCTCTCGCTGGCTTTCGCTCGCAGCCGTAAAATTCAGTCTGGCTGCTTCGAGTGCGGTTCGGCTCGCATCCAGGCGCTCCGCATCTTGGTTCCTAGAAATGTAAACGCTCTCGATCTCGCTAATGGCGTCAGACACCCGCTGCTCGAACAAAGCCTTCTGCGCATCCAGCCCCCAACGCGCTTGCTTCACGATCTCCCTCGACTCACCCGCATCGAACAGCGGATACGTCAGCGAGAACACCAAGCTTCGATTCTCCCCCTCTTCCGGTTCGATCCCGAGCGTATGATTCAAATTCAACGACCAGTCCAGCCCTGCCTGCCGCTGAGCAGACAAAACGCCATACCGCTGCGCGTCCAAACGCTTCTTGGCAGCCAGCAAATCCGGTCGGGCGGCAATCCCCTTGTCGATCGCTTCTTCCAGCGATCCGACATCGATTGCCGTGTAGCTTGTCGTCGGGTCCTCCAAAGAAGGAAGTGTCCTCTCCTGCCAGCCGATCAGAGCCTTCAGGTTCGCTTCCGAAACCGCTACCGAGTTTCGCGCGGAGATCTGCGCCACCCTCGCATTGGCGTGATCCGCCTCAGCCTGCAAGATGTCCTTCGCCGGAGTCGCCCCAAGCTCAACTTGCGTTTTTGTCGCGTCGAGCGTAATCTGCGCCCGGTCGATTTGCGCGTCCGCCACCTTCACCAGCTCCCGCGACCGTAGCACCTCCAAGTACTGCTGCGTCACGTTGAAAATGATCAGGCGGCGGGTGTCGTTCGCATCGAAAATGGTCGCCTGCGCCGAGTTGCGGGATCGCGCGACGTCGTACTGCCGTTGCCCGCCATCGAGAATCTGCCAAGAAGAAGACACCGACAAGTCGTCGAACCGGCTCGAAGACCCGACACCGATCGTGTTCCGCTGATCGACGTACCGGTACTCCGGCGTAATCCGCGGCCAACAGTCCGTTGTGCTCTTCGGCGTGCTGGATGGCATCTTGAAGGGACAACGACTGGGCGCAAACGGACGCGGCAGCGACAACGGCGGCCGCAAGAAAAACAATTCGCATATGCTGGAAGAGGCGGCCCGCAGGAGGACCGACCCCTAATACTGTCATTAACGCTGAAAAAGTGCCTTGGTTCGCTACACTAGGGCCTCTCCGCGCTCGAAAGAAACCCCCAGTGCCGAAGCCACCGTCGCACCGATACACCATAGCCCTTCACGGTCGCCCAAATCGATCGACTCCGTCATTCCTTTGTGCCAAAGCGACACCGGCACGTACTCCCGGCTGTGATCGGTGCTCGGCGTGGTCGGGTCGTTTCCGTGATCTGCGGTCACGATCAGCAGGTCGGTGTCGCGCATCGCTGAGCGAATGTTGCCGAGATAAAGGTCAAAGGCCTCCAGGCACCGAGCGAAGCCGATCGGGTCGTTCCTGTGCCCGTACAGCATATCGAAGTCCTCGAAATTCGCCCAAATGAAGCTTGCGTCGCTCGCCATCGCATCCTTCAACATCTCGTAGTGCTCCGCGTTTTCCTGCGTACGCCGCACCTCCTTAAACCCGCGATGGACAAACACCTCCGGGATCACTCCGATCCCGTAAACCGGCCCAACGACTTCGGCGATTGAGTCCACCAGATTCCTTAGCGGATCCAGCGGGAAGTCCTTTCGCCGCTCCGTTCTCGCAAATCCAGCAGTCTCGCTTCCGGTGAACGGCCGCGCGATTACCCTGCCCACGCCGTTCGGCGGCACCAGAATCGCGCGCGCCACCAGACAGATCTCGTAAAGCTTTTCGATCGGTACTATCTCTTCGTGGCAAGCGACCTGGAAAACGCTATCCGCGCTCGTGTAAACGATGGGGCAGCCGGTTTCCACGTGCGTCGGCCCTAGCCGAGCGATGATCTCCGTCCCGCTCGCCGCTTCGTTGCCGATGGTTTGCATCCCGATCGCGCGCTCGTACTGCTTGATTAGCTGAATCGGAAAGCCGTCGGGGTAAGTCGGGAACGCTTCCGCCACATGGATCCCCATCATCTCCCAATGTCCGGTGACCGTGTCCTTGCCAATCCCAACTTCGCGCAGCCTTCCATACGCTGCCACGCCGGGCGGCGGCCCAACTCCCGCTCCGGCGAAATAGCCCAATTCGATCAGATTCGGCGCGTTGATCGTGCCGGCCGATTTCCAGACGTTCGCGAGCGTATGCCCTTCGTTCTCGGCAAAGTCGTTGAAATCAGCTGCGTCCGGCGCGGCACCGGCACCGCAGCCATCCAAGACAAGAACGATGACTCGATCGAAAGTCACGAGATCAAGAACTCCCGATTCGCCTCGATCATCCCCGGATGCCAGTCGTGCCCCGTCGGATACTCGATCAGCCGTTTGTCCTCCGACGCCAGAGCCGCAAACACGGCGCGAACGGATGCCGGCTTCACCGCCGGATCCTTCTCCCCAAGGCTCACCAGCACCGGCTTCGTTAGCCTTGTCGCCTGATGCGCCGTGTCGAAATACGAGATCGTTCGCCTAACCGCATCCATCCCGATCCCGCTCGATTCAGCGTAGTCAGTCAGCTCTTTCAACGGAAAACGATAGATGTCTTTGCCTAACGTGTTGCCCATGTCGGATAGAAACGGCAGATCGGCAACGACGCGCTTCACTAGCGGCGAATGCGCGCCCGCCCAAATCGCCATGCCGCCGCCTTGACTGAGACCCGCCGCAGCCAGTCGCTCGGCGTCAATCTCCGGCTGCGCTGCCAAAACCCGCATTGCAACCAAGCAATCCATCGCCATTCGCCTGAAAATCCATGTTTGGGGGTCGTCAACGCCATCGGAAAAGTAGCCGCGTTCCGGCTTGTACTCCTCCTTGTGGAACGCCGCATGCCCGTGGAAGTTGAAGCTAAACGAGACGAATCCCTCCCGCGTGCTGTACTCATCCGGCAGGTGCGACTCACGGCCATAGGCCGGAATCCAAACGAAACCAGGCGACTGTCCCACGTTTTTTGGCACGGCAACCCAGCCATGCAGCCGACCGGCTGCCCCTACGAAGTCCAGAAGCTCGATCCGGTGGGTGTCCAAGGGCTGATACGAAGTCGGGCGGCGCTCGAAATCGACTTCTACGCCCCCAGCCTCGGTGGCAACGTCGGCCCAGAACGAGTCGAAGTCTGCGGGAATCGCGTAGCTCACGCCCCAACCGAGCGCTGAAGTGGGTCAACGTGCATTCCCGTGGTGTGAAGCCAAGCCGTCGCGCGTTGCACTTCTTCCAGCGGGCCTTCAAGCTCGATTTGCATCCAGCCGAAGTCCTCGTCCACGTTGGCTTTTCGGATGGTGACCTTGACGCTGAACTCGCGTGCGAGACGCCAAATCCAGGCTTCTCCAACCTGTTCCTTGCCGGCAGTGACGTTCAGCGTGATCTTGTCCATGAGACGAGGCAGATTCTACCTATTGGTATGAAAAAGCCCGCCCTGCTCTCGCAAGGCGGGCAAGCATTAGTTGATGCTTAGTCGATGATATCCCACTGATACGCCTGCAAGTCGAACGCAGTACCGTAGGTGCCGACACCAAGTGCACAGCCTGCCGTCGACTGGTCGATCCGGAGCGCCTTCGAGTGTCCGTCAATGAAGGAGTGAACTACCACGCCCTCATTTCGGCGGCGCCAAGTATCCTGGCCGCGGTTCTTGCCCAAGTGCCAGGGCCAGAGCCGTCCGAATACTAAGTGAGTGAGCGGCTGGGTGGGCGTCCAGCCTCCGTGCCACCAGAAGGTGGTAGTTCCGGGCGGGAACGGCGGGAGCCATCCGTTCGGCCCAAGGAAGCACGGTGGATCAGCCGAGCGGCTCCCACCTCGGATTGGTGCGCCTTGCGCGTTTCTTTGCCAAACCGACTCGGCCATCAAAATGGTCCGAGCAGGCGAGGCGATCGCCGACTGAGTTTGTGGACTCGGCTGACCATAAGGGGCACCGGGTCGAACCGTTTGCGGGGACAGCATTTGGTAGTTATACGCGTAGTTTGAATACATAGCGTATGACCACTCAATCTGTTCCTTCGTCGCATTCGGCGGAAGAGGTGTCCCATCCTCAGGGTTAGTCCTCAAGCCTTGATCGGAGGCGTTGCTGTCCGATGGACAGCGCATAATCAAGTTATCGGCGCGATACGGTTTGATACTCAGCGTCCAAACCGAGTTGGTCGGCGAATATCCGTTGTTGCCCGTTCCGAAACGGAACATCATAGGCGGGACTCGGTCGTCCGAGTCGCCCATGTACATAATAACCGCCTTTCCAAGTTGGTTTCCATTAGAAAGACAGGCAGTTCGCTTCGCAGCCTCTTTTGCCTGCGCGAAGACCGGGAAGAGTATTGCGGCGAGAATCGCGATAATCGCGATCACCACCAACAGTTCGATAAGCGTAAATGCACGCCTGCTCATTGCATCACCTCGATGATTTTATGTTGATATGAATGCTAGCGAATGGCCCAATAGGCCAACGCTATAGTCTTTACGTTCGACATGTGAATCTGGACTCCTCCAAAAATATCAGAGGAATGCCTAGTTTCCTCCTGTCGTAGGTTGGGGTCCGTTAGGCGGTAGTACCGGAGGCTGGAGGTTCTCAGGAACCTCGGGGACCCCTTCAACCTTCTCCTCGCCTCCCGAATTCATCATGCTCTTTGCGAGCATGAAGACCCCGACGAGCACCACTACCACAAGAATGATTAGCAATGGCTTAGACATTGCCTGCTGCTGCTTGTAAGCCATGGCAAATAGTACCGCTTTTCCCCAAGTCAAGCAAGAAAAACGGCCGAATCAATTTCTCGATCGGCCGTTTCCATACTAGTTTTAGAACCCGCTACTTCGCGTTAGGACGGTCTCCCATCCCCACTGCAGTGGGTTCGCCAGGCTGTGGCAATGCCGGCCCGAGGGCTTTTACGCTCTCTGGCACAACCATTGCTCCCTCGACGGGGCCATCGCCGGTATCCATCATTCGACGGCCCCAGACGACTGCACCAACCACTGCCACGATCAGGAGCATCGCGAGCAGTGGCTTCGATACGATCTGACTTTGCCTATATCCCATAGCGGATATATTCTACTTACAGAAGGTCCCACTCGTAACGGTCGTGGTCAAAGATTCGGCCTGCGTGTGCGGGCAGAACGTTGCAGCCGCCGGTCAGAGCGTCGATCTTCTGGGGCTTCGTGTGGCCGTCGAGATAGTTCGCGACGATGATGCCTTCGTTACGTCGGTTCCAGGTCTCCGCGCCGCGGTTTTTGCCCATGTGATAAGGCCAAGCGCCGCCGAACACGTTCCACGCCATCGGCGCGGTGTTCATGGTCCAGCCACCGAACCAGCTATAGGTGGTGGTTCCAGGGGGGAACGGCTGCGTCAGTGCGCCGTTGATGTCGCGCGTGCAAGGAGCGTCCATCGCCCAGTTGCCGCCGCCTTGGGGCGTGCCCGTGGCGTTTCGGTCCCAAACCGTCTCGACAAACGAGATCGTTCGCGCAGGCGAAGAAGCCTGGGAAGCAATGATCGGAACAGGCAATGCTTCTGCGTTGACGAGCGGGCAAAGGAACTGCATGTTCATGCCGTAGTTGGCCTTGATAGCCCAGGCGGTGTCGCGGGGATAACCCTGCGGAATCGTCTGGTTGGTGTCCGGATGTAGGCTCAAGATCTGGTCTGTAGCATTGCTGTCGGATGGGCAGCGGTACACGGTCTTGTCACCGAGGTAGCCGGCCATCTGATTCATAATATAAGCTTGATCTTGGGTGCCGACCGTAGCGATCGTGGGGCCCAAGTTGTAGTGGATGATCGGCACACGGTCGTCCGTGTCGCCCATATACATCATCATCGCCTTGCCAATCTGGTTAGAGTTGGCAACGCACGCGGTGCGCTTCGCAGCCTCTTTGGCTTGTGCGAAGACAGGGAACAAGATTGCGGCCAAGATCGCGATAATCGCGATAACGACCAGCAGCTCAATGAGGGTGAAACCCCTTCGGAGCGATTTCATTTTAGGTTGATGACCTCCTAATGGACGGGTCATTTGCTTATTTGAGCCTGTCGGCAAAACAGGCTTTTGTCAGGCAAACGAAACAAAATTACAAGTGAACTATTAGAACGGTTGAACGTCTATAAAGGTTCGCGCCCGGCACTACTTCTTTTCCAGACAGGCTAGGCTCGCCAAACGAAGCAGCTCCTCCACGGTAGCCGCAACGTTCTCACCCTCGCGAATTGAGTCCCTCCTGCCCCCGGAAACTCCCGTCGGGGCCGACAGCCCTACAGCCCGAAGGCTGTCCTGCACGTGCTCCGCCAACGATTCGGCGCCTGCGCGCGGCCTCAGCGTGCCAATAGCAAACTCATCGCCACCGAACCTCGCAGGAAAGTCTCCTTCTTTGCAAGTGCCAGTGATCGCTTGCGCTGCCCGCGCCAGCACTGCATCACCTTCCGTATGGCCGTAAGCCTTGTTGATCTCACCGAACCCGTCCAAGTCAAGGAAAACGACGGACACCTCGCGTCCGTAACTGAGTTGCTCTGCCAACCAGTCCCGTAACGCGCCGGATCGAGGCAACCTTGTTATTGGGTCCTCATCCGCTGCAAGCGCGTCAAGGAGTCCGCCAACCGTCACAACGCCACAGCACTCGCCGTCAGCCACCAAAACGAGCCCGTCTGCCCCAACCGCGGCGCGAGCAGCCGATCGCAAACTGGTAGCCACATCCACGCGAGGCCACTCGGGTAGTGGATCAGGCAGCGGCCGAGCTAGCCGCAAAAGAGCAGAATCAGGCTTCACAAAGATACGACGTCGTGTTGTAAACGATTCGGTCCACCTGCGACCGCCAAATCGCATCGTCTGCCCTTCGCTGAATTCCCCATGTGCGAACACGATAGACGTCCACCGGCCTCATTCCAAAGTAGTCCGCCACACAGACCTCGCTCAGCCCCGCGATCTCCGCCAGCGCAAACACAGCCAGCTCATAGTGCCTCCGGGCATCGCCTCCCGTAGATCGGGCCACCTGCTCGAGAATAACATCGCGGATGTCGTACCCGCAACCATCGAGAAGATAGGGGTGGAGCAATCCCGCCACGCGAAGCGGATGAAGCACGGCGGCTTGGCCGTCTGCTCCAACCTTCAATCGCGATAACGCGCCGGTTAGCGAATGCCCGTCGCCGCGAACAAGCCGCGCGACGAGATCCATCGACGTAAAGGAAAGCTCCAACCCCTCATTAGCACACATGCGCCGTACTATGGCCGCGCGCTCCGCATCGCACGGCTCACCAAGGCGCACTGTTTTCCAGGAGCGAGGAGAGGGAAGAAAAGAGCGAACTGTCCGCTCGGTTCCAGACAAGACGACAACGGTTCGACGGTTACCGCGAACCCTTCGCTCGAGCTCTAGCCGAATCTGCTGGCACTTCTTTGGAGAATTACGGCAGCAGTCGGCATCATCGAGAAGCAAAATAGTGGTGTCGGGGAGACGACGAAGAGACTTTTCTCGCACGTCCACAACGGGAAGGCCGACCATGTTAGCGATCGACTGTGTGAGATGCGACTTGCCCCAGCCTCGGGCGCCGTGAATAACAAAATTTCGAACGCGCCCATCGACAAAAGCGAGTGCCTGTTTGCAGACTTCTCGATTCGAGTCGACTTGCTCGAAACCTTTAAACGACTCGGGCTGCGGAGCCCCGGCGCTCCAGCGCCCTGAATGCATCCCTGCTAATCGTTCTTGTATCACCATGCCCTCGAAGAAGCCGCCTCCCAAGCGACGTTAATAGTTTGACAACAATCCAATGGCATGAAACCCCTTCCGCAAAGAAAGTCGATTTTCTGTATCCACACCCTTCGATGGTCACCGACCGACGACGAGCAAGACCTAAATAACAGGTGTCCCGACCCAGCTTAACGCATCTAAATCTTCGTGAGACTGAGCGCGACGAAGCCCATCCATTTTCGCGAATTTTGACAGGACTTCTGTCAGGAGAACAGCTCCAACCACTACCCTTGAAACCACGATAGCCGCCCTCTTTTCCACATTTAGGCGCGTTGTCCACAACTCGGGATAATAACGCGTGGATACCAATGTGAGTAGCCCAAAGTGTTAGTAGTGGTAGCGAGTTTCCTGTTACAATCCCCATGTGCAACGCCGATCGCTTCACGAGCATGTATCCACATTTCCACACGCTTAATAATAGTAACAATCTCTTTAAAGATTAACTAATGATGTTAGAGATTAACGGCGTGCGCTCCTTGATATCGAGAATCCGGCTTATGGACTTTCGTAATTATGAGGCCATTGATCTCGAACTCCATTCCGGACAGAATGTCTTCGTGGGACTGAACGGACAAGGCAAGTCGAATCTTCTCGAGGCTGTCTACGCTCTGTCAAGCACACGCTCCTTCCGAGGTGCGCGCGATAAAGAAGTGATCCGCTTTTCGGCTGAAAAGGCGACGGTCACAGGACACGTTGGCGCGGACGATACCGAAATCACACTCGAATACAACCGCACCGGCGGCCGCTCGGCTTACTTATTCGAAAACAAGCTGCCGCGCGTTCTCGATCTCGTCGGCAGGCTACCGGCTGTCGTTTTCTCAACAACGGACCTCGCGATTGTTGACGCAGGCCCATCAGAGCGCCGCGGCTTCATGGATACCGAGCTCTCTCTGATCAGCCCTTCTTATCTAAAGGAATTCGCCGGATATCGCAAAGCGCTCGAACAGCGCAACGCCGCGCTGCGAGCTGTCCGCGAAGGATCCGACCAGGCAACCCTCGACCCTTGGGAGGCAGCCCTCGCTGCCAAGGGCGCCCAGCTCCGCCACACCAGGTCGGAATGGGTCAGCGACCTGTTGCCACTGGTCCAGCGCGAGCACAAGGGCCTTAGCGCGTCGGATGACGAACTCGACGTGCACCCGAAAAACGTCGACGAAGCCGAAACGCCTGAGGACCTGCTCGAACTCCTCAAATCGAAACGATCCATCGACATCGCATCGGGCCACACGACCGTTGGCCCACACCGGGATGACTTAACCATCACACTCGCGGGAGAAGATGCGCGAGCCTTTGCGAGTCAGGGCCAGCGTCGCACGATCGCCCTTGCGCTCAAGATTGCCGTCGCGCACTATTTGCGCGAGAGGCTCAACATCCTCCCACTCGTCCTCCTCGACGACATCATGAGCGACCTCGATGCCTCGCGTCGCACGGCGGTCATGGCGGTTTCCGGATCGCTGGGCCAAGTGATCATGACGACAACAGACCTCGACGCTATCCGCCCAGAGGTACGCTCGGATGCGCGAGTCTTTCAAGTGCACGACGCGCAAATACGACGATGACGAGATACGGACGCCGACGGAAAGAGGAGCCCCAACAGGCGGGCGCCCTCTTAGCACGCGCCCTCGGCAGAAAAGAGATTTTTGAACGGGTCGAAGCCCGTCGCATCGGAAAGCGATGGGCGGAAGCTGTGGGCGAGCATCTCGCGGAGCGCTCACAGCCGGACAAATTCGATCATGGTGTCTTAACGATTGTCGTCGCCAGCGCTCCCTGGGCACAAGAGCTTCGATTACGGAAGGCGGAATTGCTCAAGCGGCTCAACGAGACCGCCGGCAGGGACCTCTTCGCAGACCTGCGATTCGTCGTCCGGCCCTTGGAGAAAGCAACTGCAGTTGAAGAACTCCCCACGACGTTCGAGGCAGCAGACCCAGGCGTCAAAGTCTCCGGCCCCGAAGAAATTGCCGAGGTCATCGAGCGCGCCATCGGCCGCCTCAGGTCAGCTGCTCGCAGAAACCGGGACAAATAGCGCCGGGCCGGACAATATCAATCATTGTTCGAAAGGTTCGAGGAGCGCTATCGGCATTTCACTCGGAGGCCCCTAGTTGCGGTGCTCCCGCTATTTTTTGCCGGCCTTCTTTCTGCCAGCAGCCCCGCCTTTCTGCTTTTGGCAGTTCCCGGTGCCCTGCTTGCTCGCCGGTGTTTGCTACTTGGCGCGGCCTTGTTTGCCGCTGGTTTCTTACGGGTTGCCCTTTCCCCGGCCGTCCTGCAAGGACTGCCGCCTCTGCAAACCGAGATCACCGGCCGAATCGTAAGCACGCCCAACCTCGGTGCGCGATGGCAGCGAGTCGTGGTCGATACCGGCGACCGCTTCCTGCTTCTTTACACCAGCCCTGACCGCGACTTGCGTGCCGGCGACGTCATCCGGTACGAAGCCAAGCCGCGCAATCTGGACGGCCCGGGCGGCGCGTATTGGTACCGCCGCGGAATTCGGCAATCCACTTCCGTTTACTTCGGAAGCGACATCGAAGTCGTAAGCCCAAGCTCTGGAATGCGAGCCTTCGGTTCATTGTGGCGACGCGATCTCCTCGCCCGCCTGGAATCGCATCTGCCTCGCGAGGTCGCGGCTGTAGCCATCGGCATCGTCGCGGGGCAACAGGATATCGTGCCCGATCCGATCATCGACGACATGAACCGCGCTGGCACTTTGCACCTGCTGGCAACCAGCGGTTTCAACGTCTTGCTGCTTGCCGGCGCGCTGCTGTTCCTGGCTTCGCATCTGCCGCTGCCGCGTTGGGTACAGGTCGGCTTGGTGATTCTGCTTTTGATCATCTATGCCGATGCTGTTGGCGGGCGCCCGCCGGTTATGCGGGCGACTGTTATGGCGGCGGTTTTCTTATCCGCCTTCTTGTTCGGGCGCAGTTCCGACGGGCTCTCGGCGATGGCGCTTGTCGCGATCGGCTCGGCTTTTGTCGAGCCGTGGACCGTGCTCGATGCCGGCTTTCAGCTCAGCTTCATGGTCGTATTCGGCTTGATTCTGTTCGCCCCTTCGTGGTTTCGCCGGATTCGGGCTTGGACCGACGCGCGGTCCTGGCCGAGGCCCTTTCAATGGGCGGCGCTCGCGACGGGGACGTCGTTGGCGACGACGCTCGTCGCCATGGCTTTTGCCACGCCGATCTTGTCGACGCGGTTCGGAACGTTCAGCCTCGTTGCTCCCGCCGCGAACCTGGTCACCTCGATGGCGGTGCCGTTCGTTTATGCCGGGGTCGCGGCCGGCTCGGTTGGCGACCTTATCTCCGACGACATCGCTCGGGGAGCCGACGCTGCGATCACGGGCCCGTTCTCAGCCTCTGTGATTCGATCGAATCACACGTTCGCGTCGCTGCCGATGTCCGGCGTCGAGGGCATTTTCATGCCGGCGTGGCTTGCTGTCGCGCTTTACCTTCTGCTCTTCGGCGTGAGCCGTCCGCCTCCGCCGATCGAGATCGAAACCTAAGGCAAGCGCTTGGCGACCGCGGTGGGCATCGGCTCGTGGTCAGGTCGGGGTTCGTCACCCGCTGCGGGTCCTCCGCGTCTCAACGCCACGGGTGTTGAGACAGGGTCGTGTCCGGTCCTTTTGAAATCGTTCTCTATTGTGTTAACAAGCCCGGTTTTACGAGTGCGCGTTACCAGGTTTTTTGCAGGTTTGGTCGGGACGGAATCTGCAATTTTCACCTTCACGTTACCGCTCCCTTGCCCGTCGGTTTTTGCAGGAGTTCTCATTTTTGCGCTTTTCATATTTCGTGAGTTTTGCGGGGGATTTAGCACTTGGCAGGCATCTGTGGTCCTCTTGGCGAACTCGGCACATCGTTGCGTCCACCTATACGGCACTTGAGAGGGCAAAAGTCAACCAGATTTCTTCGAGATTGTTGCCTTTGCCGAGAACGCCGGGTGTGTCCGGTACGGACCGACAAACGATGGGAGTGTTGTTGAAGGGAAGGAGAGAAAGTGTGCCGAGGCTCGACTCACACTTCGAAATTCGTTGTCTCTGGCTGGAACGCCAATATTTTGCTAATGTTTACCATGAACCCTTGCTCTTCTTGAATAAGGAGGTGTTCGTCCAGCAACTTGGCAACATCGCGCTGCAAGGTCGTGCGCGTCAGTTGTCCGTAGTCAGTCGCGACCCTTCCAGACACGTTCGCCAATGCCGAGAGCGTCGGAAACCGCTTTCCGATTGGCATGTCTAACAGCAGATGTCTTTGTCTGGTCAGCCCCTTCCCGCCGGAGTCGGGAAGCATTTCATGGACATAGTCGCGCCAAGCAAGCTCTAGCTGCTGCCCCTGGATGCGATTGATCTGTTCAGTCAATCCGTCCACAAATCCCTGCACCGCATATTCCACGAACGGGAAGACGTCTCCTCCTGACTTGGACGCTGCGTCGAGTTGGCGGTAGTACTCGGAGCGGGTTAAGTTGTAGTGATTTGTTAGTACGTGCGCGGCAACATCCGGCACTCCGGCCGCCGTTAGTATCTTGAACTCAAGCAGCCGGGCTGTTCTGCCGTTTCCATCGCCGAACGGGTGAATCCATGCGAGATAGAGGTGCGCCGTGATCGCCTTCAAGATGCCCGCCGTGACGCGATCGAGCTGCCCCTTGCTCCACGGTTCGTTCACAAAGTCACAAAGCTTTGCGAGGAGATAGTCAAGGTCATCCGGGGGCGCCCCGAGATAGCGTCCCACTGTAACTTCGTGTTCTCTCGGTCGGCCCGGGACTGCCGGTGGCTCCACTTCGAGGCCGCTTAACACTGTCCTGTTCCAATCGAACAACTGCTTCGGGCTTACCGTGCCTCCGTCGGAGTTATCCCAAATATCCTGCAGAGCTGCGAGGACGTTATCAATCTCGCGGCCCAAGTACTCGCGGGAAAGCGGCAGCTCGAGTTGCCGATCCACCCTAGCGCGTACCTGCTCCTCGGAAAGGGTGTTGCCTTCGATCGCCGTCGTTGCCTGCACGCCTTTGCTCAGATACACCTGACGCAACTCTACGGCGACGTTCGGCTTGAGGGGAACGCCGGCGATGTGAGCGCACTTTGATCTGGCCTCACCGAGAGCCAGCCACAGCCGATAGCTGGCTTTAGCAAGGTCAAGCTCGAACGTAAGCCACTTGTGGGACTTTTGGTACTTCCGATGTCTCATAAAATGTTGCTTAGAATGTTACGTTCAGTATAGCGTAAGTATACAGTAAAAATGTTGCCTACCTTGTAGACCAACATGTCGGATATGTAGGAAGGTTGCGAGGTGGTAGAGGCGGGCGAGGTGTTGTTGGGTGGTTCGGGCCTCGTCGTTCGGCTCGCCTGGCTCGCCTTCTACCCAGGCGATAAACTCTCGCGCGGTGCCGGGAAGTCCTCGACCGTGGATGTGGGGAGCATTCACGGATTACACGGATCTCGCCTCGCTTCGCAATGGCGTGGTAACTTCCACGCTTACGTCCATGGTGCTCACCCTCCGAACCACGCATACGCCGGCAACCGATTTGGGCTACTTGTTGCACAAGAACCCGGATCGGGTGCACGAGGTCGACTTGGCGTTTGGGACTGCGACCGTGCTTTATCCGGAGGCGAGCGAAGATGCATGCACGGCAGCGCTGATTGTCGACGTGGATCCGGTCGCCCTGGTTCGCGGGAAAGCGAGCGGCGAGGGTGGGCTGCTGCGGCAGTATGTGAACGATCGGCCCTACGTCGCCTC
>JBDSVQ010000099.1:0-6621 GCA_039927135.1 Fimbriimonadales bacterium
CCCGAGTTTTCAGGGATGACTGAAACATAGTGTGGGATTCAGCCTAGGACTTCTTGTATTGATCCTATGCCGGCGGCGTACAATTGCCGCGTGGCAGTCGATTGGGATTCCGAGGAAGACCTGCACCTTGCGCTTTGCCTCGCCCCGGGCGTAGGCAGCGCGATATTTCGATCCGTGGTCGATGAGGTGCGTGTTTCGCGGCTCTCGCCGCGCGAGGTGTTCGAGTCCGACTTCGCGGGCCTCGTTGGACTTGGCTTGCCTGAACTCGGGGCTGCTGCCCTGTCGAACCGAGGTTCGAGCCTGTACGAATCCCTCGACAAGTATAAGAAACAGGTTGGGTCCAAGACGCTCCGCTTTTTAACATCCGGAAACGTTCTCTATCCGTCGCGTGTTGCATCGTTTCTCAACTCACCGCCGGCTTTCCTGTTTGCCTATGGCAACCTGCGAACTTTGAACAGCACCACGTTCACTGTCGTCGCGAGCCGAACAGCGACGGCGGCAGATCTCGACAAGGTCGAGCGAGCCGCCGAAGAGGGTGTGCTGTCATCGAAAGTGCTCGTGGGCGGAACAAACACGGATGCGTACCAGCGCGCCTCCGTTGTCCCGCTTCGATGGGGCGCGCCGCGAATCCTGGTCCTGGATCGAGGGATATTCAAAGCACTCGGTGACGACCTGGCCGAAGAGCCGTTCCGAACGGCCCGCCTTTGGCGATATCGATTTGACCCGGAGACCGACCTGGTGATCAGCCGCAATCGGCCGTTCGATGAGTACGCGCCGTCGAACCAGAAGTATCGAGACGAGTTGATCGTTGCCCTTTCAGACGAGATATACGGCATCGGCATCCGGCCCGGCGGAAACATGGAGAAGCTTGCGGCAAAAGCCGAAGAACAGGGCAAGAGTGTCGTCCGCGACGGGTAGCATTTGATTCCGTGATAGCAGAAGCGGAGCCTTTAGGGCATCGAACCATTTTCCGCTTCTATTTTCCGCTAGCACTTTCCTGGATTTTCATGGCGATCGAATCGCCAATCGCGGTCGGCGTCCTCTCTCGCTTGCCGCAACCCGAACTGAGCACGGCAGCGTTCTTCATCATGATGGCGCTGGCTTTGTGGATCGAAAGCCCGGTCATCGACCTGCTCTCAACGTCCACCACTCTCGCAAAAAACCGCGATGACTTCCGGACTCTCACAAAGTTCGTTTACTGGATACTTCTGCTCGTTACTGCGGTCCACGCCCTCGTTGGTTTTACACCGCTATTCGAATGGATTGCATCCGGATTGCTTGGCGTTCCCGAAAACATTGCTGCAGCCGCAAAGCCCGGTTTCCAAATCATGACGTTTTGGAGCGCGTGCATCGGTTGGCGTCGTTTTTTGCAGGGCGTACTCATTCGCTTCGGCGCAACAAAAATGGTTGGATTTGGAACGTTTGTGCGAATGACCGCAATGGCGGTATCGGCGTTGCTTATGTTTTTCTACACAGAAATGCGAAGTGTCGAAATCGCGGCTACGTCACTGATGGCATCAGTGCTTGCGGAGAGTATCTACATCCATCTCGGGGCAGGGCCGATCGTTCGTAACCGCCTAGAATTAGTGCCCGAAGTTTCCGCCGTACCGCTAACGATGCGCAAACTGATTGCGTTTCACGCACCATTAACGGCGACAACCACGGTTATGATGCTTGGGTCGCCGCTCGTAGCGTGGGCACTGGCGAAATCGGCGAATCCGAAAACCGTGCTGGCAGCGTGGCAGGTTTCATCAACGCTTGCCTGGCTCTGCCGCACCGTTGTCTTTGCGCTACCGGAAGTCGTCATTACGCTTTATCGTGATGAGCAGAGCGCGGAAAAACTGCGCCGCTTCTGTCTCGGCGTCGGCTTGCTTACGTCGTCCATCCTCATTCTGCTTGCTGCATTTCGGGTCGACGTCGTGTTCTTCTTGAATGTCCTTAAGGCAACCCCTAATGTCGCTGAAGTTGCGCATACCGCTTTCCTAGCCGTTGCGCTTCTGCCTCTAATCGGCGCTATGCAGTCATACGTTCGCGGAATGCTTACTGCGCATCATTTAACGGTCGCGCGCTTCACTGCAGTTATTGTCGCGATGGCGGCCCTTGGCGGCTTATTATTTGCGACGGTTGTCTTCGGAATCGCTGGCGTGATTAGCGCGTCGCTCGCATTAACCGGTGCGATGATCGCAGAATTCTTTGTGCTTGCTCGCGCCCTGCGGAAGTCGAAGCGAGGTTACGCTGGGTAGCCATTCGCTTCCAGCACGTGTTCTGCGAGCGCATCCGAACGGGAGAAATCAGCTGCCGGCAACGAAACGGTGCGCTCGATGCCAATGCGGGCGAACACTTCCGCCGCCGCCGCCGCCGCCTTTGCTTCGAGAATCGGAAGCGCAACCGATGCAGCGTCACAAACAAATGCGTTGCCGACCTGTGCGGCCCTCGCCTTCGCGGATGACTCCGCATAGTAGAAAATTGCAAGATCGCTGAGCGCTGCAGAAACCTGTTGGCTACGCTGAACATCTTTGGCCGCGAGGAAGGCATCGCGAAGTAATTCGTGAATAAAGGATGACGGAGCGACAGAGTGCAATTCGTCCACCACACCTTGCTTGAGGAGCCTCTCGAAGATGAAAGTCCGATTGATTTCGTTTGTGCCCTCGTAAATCCGGGTTACCCGGGCGTCGCGCCAAATCCTTGCGACCGGAAACTCCTCGGTAAATCCATAACCGCCATGAACTTGAAGCGCCTCATCTGCGCACAACCCCAAAACTTCGGTGGAAAATACTTTGTTCATCGAGCATTCAACCGCATAAACCTCGGAGGCTTTGCGGTTGTCTTCCAGCCTATCCGCCCCCGAAACCCTTTCGAACGCTGTATCGACCAAATGTGAAGTACGATAAAGGACGCTTTCCGCGGCATAAAACAGAGCCGCGCAATCTGCGAGCTTCTGCCTAATTAGCCCAAACTCTGAAATGGCGCATCCGAACTGCTTCCTTTCCTTGGAATACTTCGCCGCGTGATGCAGGGCGCTGCGAGCCGGCCCCAACGACATCGACCCAAGCTTCAACCTTCCCAAATTGAGCGCGTTAAAAGCAACTCGGTGTCCTTCGCCTTCACGATAAATGAGGTTTTCTTTCGGGACCCGGACGCCGTCGAGGATCAGCCGCGCAGTCGAGCTGCCTTTCAGGCCCGTCTTATGTTCCTCGGGCCCGATGCTTGCTCCATCGAAATCACGCTCGACTATGAACGCCTGAATCTTCCCGTCCTCGCTTTTCGCAAATGTGATAAAAGTCTTCGCCCACTTTGCGTTGGATATCCACATCTTTGTGCCATCTAACACATAGTCGTCACCATCGCGGGAGCAGCGTGTAGACATTCCTAGCGCATCCGAGCCGCTGTTAGGCTCGCTGAGCGCATAAGCGCTCATCCAGTCGCCGCTTGCTAACCTCGGAAGGTACTTTTGCGCAGCTTCCTCGGTTCCCCACAAGTAGATCGGTGCCTGGCCGATACCCATGTGCACGGCGACCGTTGTGCTGAAGCTGCCGTTCAGGCTGAGATGCTCAAGCATTCTGGTGCCGAGTGATTTACTGAGCCCAAGTCCGCCGTACTCCTCAGGCGTCTCCGGGCCTGCAAAGCCAAGCGCGCCGACCTTTGCGAAAAGGCTTTCCATCAAGCCTTCCTCCTGCTTGTCCAGCCGGTCAATGACCGGGTTTACCTCGCGCCTCGCAAAATCCGAAGCGGTCTTGATCATCAGCTGCTCGTCGCTTCCGAAATCTTCTGGCGTGAATATTCGGGCGTCGTCGCCCAGGAGAAAGCGGCCGCCCGCGCTGGCGACTTCGTTGCTCGGCATGGGCTGATTATGGCGAACCGCGCCGCTCCAGTAAAATCCCACCCGATGGAATGGCTTTGGAACCTCGACCAGCAGGTCCAACACACCATCAACGTCGACTGGCATTCGGACTCGGCCGATCCGTTTTTCAAGATCGTCACCTGGATCGGACTCGATCAGGTGGTCGTCCCCTTAGTGCTTTTGCTAATCCTTGTTCGCTCCACACGGCGCTGCGGCTGGCAATGCCTACTTGCGTACGCGCTCTCAGGGGTCGGCTCGATGATCGTAAAGCGTTTCAGCTCGCGCTTTCGCCCCGGCTACCCAGCCGATGGCACCTTCGTCGCGCCTGACGAGCAGATCTACTTGAACAGTTTCCCAAGTGGCCACGCGGCCATCGCGTTTGCCGTTGCCTTTACGCTCCTCTGGACATGGCCGAGCGCTCGCAGGCCGATCGTAGGCTGGTCGGCGCTCATCCTCGCAACGCTGGTAGGGATATCGCGCATTTATCGCGGCGTTCATTGGCCGACCGACGTCCTTGCGTCCATCGCGCTGGCCTATCTGGTAGCGCTGGCGGGACACGTGATCATGAATTGCGGTCGGGAAGCGGAGTCGCGGCGTCCATCAGAAGAGCCTGCATAAGGTCGACCCGCAACACGACGCCCGCAAGTCGTTCATCCATCACGATCGGCAGAATCGTAATCCCTCGTGAGATCATCATGTCCAGCGCATCTGCGACTTCCATCGCGGGGCTCGCTGTCGTCGGCGACGGTGTCCCAAAATCAACTGCCCTGCGATTGGAAAGGCTAAGCATCTCTCGGTTCTGGTCGGTCGCTCGAACTAGGTCTCCCTCGGTGACCACAGCAACCGGCGCCTTGTCATGATTAAGCACTACAAGCCCCGGAAACTGATAGATGTCCATCTTGTCCACGGCATCGCGGAAGGTCGAATCCGGCGCAAGCGTAGGGATATGCACATGCATCACTTCGGCTAGGGTCACGCCGACAGGATACACTCTCGCAAATGGCGGCGAAGCGGTCTCTCGGTTGGCAGATGGGTTTGTCTGCGTACTGGTTCGCCATCAGCCTCAAGTGGTTCATTCTCCTAACAGCGGTCCTACCCGCCCAAGTGAAGGAGATCACAGGCGACGAAAAGGCCGCGGCATGGGGAACGGTGGTCATGATCGGAGCAGCCTGGGCGCTTTTCGGCCCGGCGCTTTTCGGATCACTCTCAGATCGTGTTGGCAAATGGCGCCCCTTCGTTGCAATGGGCGCAGCATTCACTACGCTGGCGCTCTTCCTGCTCCCACAGGCCACAGAGCTTTGGCATCTAATCGCCGGCTACCTGCTTTTACAAGTCGCGGACGACATGGCTCAGGGCCCTTACGCTGCCCTGATCCCGGGCCTCGTCGATCCCGAGCAGCGGGGAAGAGCAAGCGGCGTGATGGGCTTGCTGGCGATGCTGGCTCAGATTGCCGGAGGCATCGGCGCGTTCGCCCTGAGCTCAAACCTAAACGCGATCTACTTTTTAATAGTCGGCGTAACCGTGTTTTGCGCTGCAATAACCCTATTTGTCGTTCGCGAATCGCCTCCGAAAGTCGAGCAAGCGAACGTCTCATTCTTTCAAGGCTGGGTAAAGCCCTGGTATTCGGCGGACTTTCGCTGGGTTTGGTTCACGCGCTTCGCAAACGCCGTCGGCTTTTATCTCATTTACAACTACATGCAGTACTTCCTAGCCGATGTCGTTAGGAACTTCCAAGTCTTCGGAATGACGGTCGCATCGATCGGTGGAGGGACGCAGGATGAGATCGAAGACGCCGCGTTTAAAGCAGTGTTTATCCTCGCCCTGGTGATCTCCCTGTTTGGAGCCTTCGGCGCGGTTTTCGGTGGAAAGCTCGCGGACAAGATCGGCAGAAAGCGCACCGTCTATCTATCCGGCGCACTCATGGCATTACCGGTAATTCCGTTTGTTTTTGTTCGTGATTTCTCCACAATTGCTTTGCTCGCTATCCCATTCGCGGTCGGATACGGAGCGTACCAAGCATCCGACTGGGCTCTCGCGGCCGACGTCATGCCGGACCGCAACTCCCTCGCCAAAGACATGGGAATCTGGCAAAGCTGTGTCGCTGCACCGCAAGTGATCAGCGGCGGGTTCGGATCCATCGTCACCTTGGGGAATCGGTCCAGCATGGGGCTCGGCTACAGCCTAGCGTTCGGCCTCGCTGCCGTTTCGTTCGCCGTTGCCGTAGCATTCGTGTCCCGAATTCGCGGCTCCACGTAGGGAGTCGCTCACACGTCAGAATGCGTAATACAGAAGGAAGGAATGAAGTCCATGCTTAGCCTAATTGTCTGCTCCGCCGTCGTCCTCGGTTGCTCCGAATCGCCCAATCCTGCGCCCATCGACAACCAAACACCCGCCACAGGCGTGATAAGTACCGACCTCGATCGGCTACCGATAACCAGCCGAGACGGCTGGAAGATCGAAACCGTCGTCAGTGGAGTGCAAGTGCCCTGGACCATCGTGTGGGACCACGAGGGCCGCATGATTTTTACCGAGCGATCTGGCCGCGTGCGCGTTTTCGAAAACGGGAATCTCCGCGAAGAGCCGCTCCTAACCCTCCCCGACGTTGCCGCGCGAAGCGAATCAGGACTGATGGGCATGTGCCTCCACCCGAATTACAAAGATAACCGCCTGCTCTACTTGGCGTATTCCTATCGGGATGGTAGCGAACAATTCGTAAAAGTGGTGCGCTACAAGAACGACGGTGCGAAGCTGACAATCGAAAAAACAATTATCGACAAGAT
>JBDSVQ010000100.1:0-3167 GCA_039927135.1 Fimbriimonadales bacterium
TGAATCTCCCGAATACGCATCTAGAAGGATCGGGCCCTCAATCCCATCCACCGAGTTATCCACACCCGGCTCACCGAGCCGGATTACTCGTAGTAGGCAAGGCAGCGGAGCGTTAGAAAACGTCTGGATTGAGTCAAAAACATCAACATATCCATTGTCGATGAACGGTCCATATACACCGATGACCGCAGCTCGACCTATTACGATTTTCGCCAATGACGACGGGTTGTCCACATACCTCGGGCTGGTCGGCTCTCGCACGATTCCAACGTAATCGGCGCCGGCGTCCAGTGCACAGGCCATGTCCTCAGAGTTTGTGATTCCGCAGATCTTAACACGGGTCATTTGCCCAACAGCCTTCGGATCGCAGATGCCTTGTCAGCTTCCCGCATCAAATATTCGCCGACCAACACCGCAGAAGCCCCGGCAGCTTGGACCCGCTCGACATCGGTTCGCGACGTTATCGAACTCTCGCTGACAAGCAGCCGACCGGCCGCCAAAGGAGCTAGCGACTCAGTCACGTTGAGATCCGTCACAAACGTTCTTAAATCGCGATTATTAACTCCTATGACTGCCGCGCCGGAGTTGAGAGCAGTCCCCATTTCGTTTATGTCGTGAACCTCAACCAAGCAATCAAGGCCGATCTCAAGAGCTAGCCCGAGATAATCTTGCAGCTGCATTTCGGAAAGCGCAGCGACAATTAGCAAAATGCAATCCGCGCCCATGTGGCGCGTTTCCAAGACACACAATTCATCTACCGTAAAATCCTTTCGCAGCACGGGCACATGAACCGCTTTCCTCACCTCAATCAAGTCATCCTGCGACCCCATAAAATAATCTCGATCGGTCAGCACGCTAATGCAACTCGCGCCACCAGCAGCATATTCCTCGGCGATTCGCTCCGGATCAAAATCCTCTGCAATGAGCCCTTTACTCGGGCTTGCCTTTTTCACCTCCGCAATCAGTGCCATCGGCGCGCCCCTGCGTAGTGCGTTCTCGAAACCTCTGGCGCGAGGCATATCTGATATTCGCGCTCTAAGGTCGGCCACAAGTGCAGTCGTTTTGCGATCTCGAACATCTTCGCGCTTTTCGATAAGTATCCGGTCGAGAACGCTCAAAACTCGTTGCTCCGTGCCACGAATTCGTTCAGCTTGTCCCGAGCCGCACCGTCGGCGATTGCCCTGCGAGCCAGGTCAACACCGCCAACCATCGATTCACTGCCGTCACCCAACCAAATCGCAACACCCGCACCCGGCAAGACCGCTCGCGCCTCGGGCGAATCTGCATTTGAAATGGCAGTTCTCAGCATCTCGGCAGCACGATCTACACCTCCGTCGCAGGCAATTTCTGAAATGCGAGGCGGTTCAATGCCGAAGTCCTCCGCCTGCACAAACTTTTCAGTCACCTGCTTGCCGTCGATAATCGCCAACCGCGTAGCGCCAATTGGCGAAACCTCGTCGAGACCAAGCATGCCATGTGCAACGACCCCGCGCTTGCACCCCAGCCTGCGCAGAGCCGATGCAATCTTGGGGACCAGCGCAGGCGCAAAAACGCCAATGCACTGCCGCGATGCGCCAGCCGGATTCGTCAACGGCCCGAGAAGATTAAAAACGGTCCGCAGCTTCATTTCTTTGCGAGGTCCGGATGCATGCTTCATAGCAGGATGGTGGTTCGGCGCAAACATAAATGCCAACCCAACGGTCTCCAGCATATTCGAACATTGGTCGGCGTCCAAATTCAAATTAGCGCCCAAAGCTTCCAATACATCCGCGCTACCACACTTGCTGGTAAACGCCCTATTCCCGTGTTTAGCAATCGGCACGCCCGCCGCCGAGGCAATAATTGCGGCCGCCGTGCTCAAATTAAAAGTCTTTAGCGAATCTCCGCCCGTGCCGCAGGTATCCACAAGATTTTCCAACTTGTGCGCGACCGGCACCACGTTTGCGCGCATGGCCCTGGCGAAACCCGTTATCTCGGTCGCCGTTTCCCCTTTCATCCGCAGGCCAACAAGCAGCCCGGCAATCTGGGCAGGTGTCGCTTCTCCACGCATGATCGCTTCCATCAACTCTTGCGACTCAGTCTCGCGCAAGTTTCGGCGCGAGACGACGTGCGACAGCGCCTCCTCGATGGTCATTAGCCGCTATTATGAACGTGCTTAGACGCCGTCCGGCATCCACATGCCCGCGGCCTCGGCCCGGGCGGAGAGGTAGTCCTGCAACAAAACCGCCTTATCCAACTCCACGTCGCTGATTGACGGCCGACCGAGTTGCATCCCAACGACCGCCGCAGTGCCCACGCTTACGTCTGCAATCTTATAACGCCGCTGGATCGGATTCTGGTCAACTGTCAGCCATTGCAACTTTCCGTGGGGGGCGATATGGACCTTGTTGTACAGGATTCCGGAACGCGTGAGAAAGAACCCTTCGATGACCGCATAGCCCATGGTTCGATAGCGCGCTAGGCCGTACCAAACCGATAACGCCAGGATGGGAATCGCCCCCAACCAAATCAGCGGCTGCTTCTCGAAAACCGCGAAAAATCCGAGTAGCAGTAGCAAAGGAATCGCCATAGCGAATGCCCCTCGCCTTATCGCAACACGGCTAACCGGCTTCCACTCAACGGCTTCCAAATCCAGATGCGGGAAAACACGCCGAACATAACCGGCTACATCCACTCGGCGCACCAATAGGCAAAGAATGCTTGTCGCAGTGGTTTGCTGATTCTGAGCCTGAACCGACCCCGCAAGCCCGGCGTGGATCGTGCAATAACCCAACAGTCGCCGAATAAACGGCGCCTCAATACACAGAGTTTGTATTCTAGGCAAAGGCACCACAGATTCAACGGTGGTAAACAACCCATACTTCCTTTCGAATTGGTCTTCGATCGACCGCAAAACAAATCCGTTAAATTTCACTGCCGTCGAAATTATCGAAGCTATCCAGCCGACTAGAACAACGGCAACTCCAGCATAAACCGCAATGATGGGTAGCGACTCGCCCAGCCCCCGCGCGTTCTCAACTGCGTTCCGCCCCAAGCTCTCCAAAATGTCCTCGCGGCCCACTTGCTGAGCGAACAAGAGCGGCGCGCCGATCGCAGCTATGATCAGCAATATCCGGTTCTCGGTGGCACCCATTATAAACAAGTCCTTGTTTGTTGCAGCGTAAATC
>JBDSVQ010000101.1:0-7381 GCA_039927135.1 Fimbriimonadales bacterium
TTGCGATGCGTGGCAAATCGGCTACGCACCGGCGAGCGAGTTCGCGCTGGCTACGTTCCTCAAGTCGAAGAAGTTCTTGCTGAAAGAATGCGGGGAGCTCGGGCTGTTGACGGAGACGGGCAGTGGGTTCTTGGACTTCTTTCGCAATCGCCTGATGTTCCCGATTCGGGATGAGCAGGGGCGTTTGGTGGGGTTCAGTGGCCGCTCGATGGACGGGACCGATCCAAAGTACATCAACTCGCGGGAGTCGGTGATATTTAGCAAGGGGGCAACGCTGTTCGGTTTGCATCAGGCGCGGCCGTTGTTGCGCGAGTCCCGACGGGCTGTGCTGGTGGAGGGGCAGATGGATGTGATTGCCTGCCAGCGCGTTGGTGTGCCCGCGTGTGCACCGTTGGGGACGGCGCTTACTGAGATGCAGGCTCAGAAGCTAAAGCGGTTCTCGGATGAGGCTGTGGTGTTTTATGACGGTGACAACGCAGGGCGGACGGCTGCTGAGAAGGCTTTCGAGGCGCTTGGGGCGGTTGGTGTTAGGCGCAGTGCCGTGTTTGCTTTGGCAGGAGAGGACCCGGACACGATTTTGGCTGCCGAGGGCGAGGATGGGCTGCGGGGGCGTATTGAGGCGCGCGTCTCGCCGCTGCGGTATCGCGTGTCTTGGTTGTTGCGACAGTTCGATGCGAAGCCGGGGATATCGTCTCCTGAGTTCTGGGAAGCGATCGAGACGGTGCTAGCAGGTTCGCCGAGCCTGCTGGAGATCGACGCCGTCATCGACGAACTGAGCGCGCTGCATCCGAACGCGAAGGTTGACCGTATGGGCGTGGTTCGATCCTTGCGTGTGGAGGTGGCAGCGCGGTCCCAAAAGAGGCATCCTGGTAAGGCTGCTGTAATTAAACAAGGTACAATCGATAAGCCTCGAGGCCCGGAGCGCTTGCTGATCTTAGCGGCGATGGACCCCGGATTTAGAGAGCTGGCATGGCCGTTGCTTACTGAAGACGACTTGATCGTCAGCGACGGAGGGAGAACCTTGGCCGATGCTCTTCTGCGGATATCGGAACAAGCTCCAAAAGGTGGTCGCGCCGAATTGGCGGCGTCGGTCGATCCTGAGGTGCAAACGGCGTTGATGGCCTTAGAAGCCAGCAACGATCCGCTTGGTGGTGTCATCGAGCCATTGAGTACTGCGGTAATCGAAGACGCTAGGCAAAGACTGTTGAAGGAAAAAGCCCGTCGGCTCCGTCTTAGTCAATACGAGGCCGATAGAAACGCCGAGACTTTAGAAGAAATGTACGGAAAAAACTTGAGAGAGCCAGGGGAATGAGCGAACGAGCGTTCGACATCGGCCCACTCACAGATAGGCTTGTTGCCCTCGGCCTAACGCAGGGGCGGCTGAGCCTTGATGACGTCAATCGCGAGATGGGCGTTATCGACCCCACCGCGATCGATTGGATTTTTGACGAGCTTGAGTCGCACGGCATCGCCGTGGACATCGACGAGCGGCAGGACGACGAAGCAGACCTCCCGCTGGACGCCTTCGTCGCGATCGACGAACTCACCGAAATGGACGGTCCTCCGTTGGAGGAGGCTGCGAACCATTGGCGTGCTGTCATCGCGCGTACGCCGTTGCTGACCCTGGAGCAAGAGCGAGCGTTCGCGCAGCAGGCTCGGGACGGCTCGGCCTTCGCGAAGCTGGTGATGGTGGAATCGAACCTGCGGCTCGTCGTCAGTATCGCAAAAAGGTATTGGCGGAAGGGGCTTTCGATGCAGGACCTGGTGCAAGAAGGCAATTTGGGCCTGATGCGCGCCGTGGACAAGTTCGATATTGATAAGGGCTATCGATTCAGCACGTATGCGACGTGGTGGATTCGGCAGTCGATCGGAAGAGCGATTTCGGATCATTCGCGTACAATTCGGCTGCCTTCGTCGGTTAGCGATATTTTGCGGCAAGTGAATAAGGCGAAGGGAAGCCTTGAGCAGCAGATGGGTCGAGACCCGACAGAAGAAGAAGTTGCGGCTGAGGTCGGCTTGGGTGTTGAGCGTATCCGCGAGGTGATACGTATGGCGATGGAGCCTGTCTCGCTAGAAGCGCCGGTAGGCGGCGGAGAAGGGTCTAGCCTTGCGGACTTTATCGAAGACTTATCCACGGAGCCGGCAGAGGATGCCGCGAGCCGCGCGATCCTTCGCGAGAAACTGGACGAAATGCTGGAGCACCTCTCCGAGCGAGAGCGAGAGGTTGTTACGTTGCGGTTCGGATTGAAAGACGGCGTGCCGCGTACCTTGGAAGAAATCGGCAAGACGATGGGCGTCAAGCGCGAGGGCGTTCGGCTGATCGAACGGACGGCTTTGCGGAAACTGCGACTGCCTGGCAACGAGGACGTGTTCCGCGGGATTATGGATTAGGGATAATGACAGGCGATGCATGAGTCGCAAGCGCGGTGGAACGTTGCCGCAGATCTTTATAGAACGTCAAGTTGGCACTCCAACGAAGCCGCATTAGCGCACCTTGTAGAAGTTGCGGCCGCGCGTGGCGGGAGGGCGTTGGACATTGCTACCGGAGCAGGGCATGCGGCGCTAGCCATTGCCCCTTTTGTGGACGCCATGGTTGCGACCGATACCGCCCCGAGAATGCTTGAAGTGACCATGCAAGAGGCGGAAAGGCGTGGGCTCTCGAATTTGACTGCAGAGTATGCGGATGCTCTCGATTTGCCGTTTGAAAACAATTCCTTCGATTTGGCTATTTGCCGAACGGCTGCTCACCACTTTAGCGATCCGGTTCGCTTCTTGGGCGAGACGTACCGCGTTCTTAAGCCCGACGCGAAATTGATTTTGGTGGATACCACCGGAAGCGACGATGAATCTGCAGACGACTTGATTGATACCTTTGAGAGGAAGCGCGATCCTTCTCACGTGCGAAATTACACGAAGCCTGCATGGCGGCGTATGGCGGATCGTGCGGGATTTACGGTCGAATCCGAAGAGACGGTTTCAAAACCATTGAACGCCAAAGAATGGCTTGAAAGGCAGGAAGTTCTGCTTGATACGCGTGTTGAATTAATCGACATGATAACGCTTTCGCAGGATTGGTTTAGGGAGTATTTATCCCCGCACGGTGAAGGCGAGTTATTGACATTCCATTTGGATGAAACCACGTTTGCTATGCGAAAGAAGCGGTGAGAAAGCCGACTTTATCGCCTACGCGTCTTTCTACTTACTTGGCTTGTCCGGTTATGTATCGCTGGCATTTTGTTGATAAACGGTATTTGTGGTTTGTTCGCGCCAAGCCGTATTACAGTTTCGGTTTAAGCTTGCATAACGCACTGCAGCGATTTCACGACTCTAACGATTTGGGCGTTCAGACGACTGCCGAAGCGGTTTCTTCGTTAGAAGAGAACTGGATGTCTGCGGGCTATTCGTCTCCCGAGGAGGCGGCGGAGGCGCTGGCAGAAGGGCGTGTGATGGTTGAGGGATACATCGAGGCCCTCGAAGAAGCGCCGTCGGGCGCAACGACGCTGTTTACCGAGAAAGACTTGCAACTGGATATGGGCGATTGGGTGCTCTCGGGCAGGATCTATCGGATCGATGAGCGCGAGGATGGCGCGATTGATATCATTGATTACAAGTCGGGCTCTATCGAAAACCCGCTTTACGATATTGCCATGGGCTGCTACGCGCTTTTGGTCCGACCGCTGTTTCCGGATAAGCCGATTTACACGACTTTGATTTCCTTGAAGACGCGCGAGCGCGTTTCTGAATTGCGAGAGCCGCCGGAGTTGGCAGGGTTTGAGAAGGATTTGCGCAAATTGGCGATGGAGATTTTGAATCGCGACTATCCGACAATCGACCCCAAGGCGAAAGCGCTTTGTGTTAACTGTGATTTCTTGAGGGTATGTGCAACGGTGCCGGATTTTGCGGAAGATTTTTCGCAGTTCGGCGAAGTATCGATGGAGTTCTAAACTCCAACATAAGGCGCGATGATGATACCGGCCTGCGCGACCAAGTTGCGATCGATGGCCGTTTCTTCGCTGAAGAGGTCCAAGAGCGCTTCCGTTGCGATATTGCCGCGCGCACCGGGCGCGAAAGGGCAGCCGCCAATCCCGCTTGCAGAGGAATCGAAGACGGTTATGCCCATATCTCGGGCAGTTTTCGCATTGAGGATCGCGTTTCCGTAAGTGTCGTGGAAATGCATTGCCGTACGCTCCGTCGGGCAGGTAAGGAGAGTGAGGTCAAGCAGTTCGCGCACTTCTTCGGGTGTTGCTTTGCCAATCGTGTCGCCAATGGATATTTCGGTGCAGCCTATTTCTAAAAGGCTTTCGATTACTAAGTTGACTTGCCATGGCTCGATTCGGCCCTCGAATGGGCATTGAAATGCCGTCGACACGTATCCGCGGACCGGTACGGGTGATTGTTCGATGACGGGTTTGAATCGCTCGATCGTTTCAGCGATTGTCGCGTTTGTGTTCTTTTGGCTGAAAGTTTCGCTTGCCGCTGTGAAGACGGCGATCTTATCGACTTTGCCGTTGATTGCGCGTTCCAGGCCTTTCTCATTGGGCACAAGAGCCATATAAGTGACGCCGGCTTTGCGTTTGATTTGCTTGCAAACTTCTTCGCCATCCGCCATTTGTGGCACCCATTTGGGGGAGACGAACGAGGCGATTTCAATTTCGTCGATGCCGGTTTCGGAGAGCGCGTCGATGAAGGCGATTTTGACTTCCGTCGGGATGCTTGCTTGAACGTTTTGCAGCCCGTCTCTAGGGCCGACTTCGACGATGCGAATCACTTCAATCGCACCAAAACGTGCCCAAGATCAACCAACTCGCCCACTTCTGCGCCAATCTCCGCCACTTCGCCATCGGCTTCGGCCTCGAGTCGGTACTCCATTTTCATGGCTTCAAGAATTGCGAGCGTGTCGCCTTCTTTTACGTTCTGTCCGACTTTGACGGGAACCGCCACGACCTTCCCGGTCATGGGGGCGAGCGCCTCTTTACCGGCGGCGTCGCTGACACCTTCGACGAGGGTGTATTTAGCTGTGTAACCTTTGCTGGCAAGCCACAGGGTAGTGCCGTCGAGCACATAACTAGCGTACTTGTGGCCATCGGAATAAAACTCCACGAACTCACCATCTTTGTGGCATCGCACCGGCAAGGCGTGTTCTATACCATTAGGACCTTTGACTCTCAACGCAGCCTCCAATTCGCCAACTCGCCAAGCGGGTCGGGTGGCGGGCGCAGAAATTCTGAATACACGCTTACCGCTGCAGTTGCAAACCAATCGGGGACGGGCCTCCTACCGAAGTGCCAATTGTCGATAGTGTCAATAAATGTCTCACCATTGATAAAGAATGGCTGTTCAATTATCTGAAGCAGTAGAGCCTGATTCGTGTAAATGCCAATCAACTCAGTCTGCTCAATAGCGCGCTTCAGATGCCTGGTAGCAATCTCGCGATCGGGACCTGTGGCGATTATTTTAGCAATGAGGGAATCATAGTTTGTTCCTACAGCATCGCCAATTCCCGTGTCCGTACGAACATTCTCATCCGAAATCACGAAGGAATAACTCAATAGTTTGCCTGCGCTAGGCAGAAAGCCGTTGTACGGATCTTCAGCGTTCAACCGCGCTTCGATAGCGTGACCGTTTGCTTTGATCGATTCCTGCGCCGGCAGTTCGCCGCCCTGTGCAAGATTCAATTGCAATTCAACCAAATCCAACCCTGTACACATTTCTGTCACCGGGTGCTCCACCTGCAGTCGCGCATTGACTTCCAAAAAATAGTAGTGACCCTCAGGACCCAGCAAAAACTCGACGGTACCGGCATTTCGATATCCGACAGATTCACATATCTTTTTCGCCGACTCAAACAAACGAGCCCTCAAATCCTCGCCCACCGCCGTAGAAGGCGATTCTTCGAGGATCTTTTGATGCCTTCGTTGCAAACTACACTCACGTTCACCCAGCGCGATGCAACGCGTTCCGTCGCCAAAAATCTGCACTTCGATATGCCGCGCCGGATTAATAAACCGCTCCACAATCATGCGGTCATCGCCAAAAGACGCTTTTGTTTCGCGCTGGGATGAATTGATTATCTCATCCAAATCCTCGAAATCGAGAATTTTCTTCATTCCCTTTCCGCCACCGCCTGCCGCGGCTTTGAGCATTACCGGCGCGCCGAGCGCGCGCACGGCTTCGGCAATCTCCTTAGGATCATTAAACGGTCCGACGCCTTCGGCGACGGGAACACCAAGAGACGTGGCGAGCGCACGCGCTTTTGATTTGTCGCCCACTGCCTCCATCGCGTCGCCGGTAGGCCCGACAAAAATCACTCCTGTTTTTTCAACCGCGCGTGCAAAGCCAGGATTCTCCGACAGGAAACCGTAGCCGGGATGGATTGCATTGGCTCCGTTCGCCCGAGCAACGCCGATAATCTCGTCCGCCGCCAAGTAATCCGAAATCAGAACCGACTCCGTAAGCGATGCGTGCGGCATGCCCTCGTCGTGCGCCGTGAACACCATGACGCAGGGGATGCCCATAGCGTCGGCGGTGCGTCGCACCCGCATGGCGATCTCGCCCCGGTTGGCTACCAGCAGTTTCTCAATCTTCTGCATTCGGTGGTGTTGTACCTATTGCGGCGCTGTGCGCGCAGGTACGATTCCCCTATGAAGTTCCGCATCGAGACCGATCGCGAGGACGACGGCCGTTGGATTGCCGACATTCCCGCCTTGCCAGGCGTGATGTGCTACGGGGAGACGCGGGAGCGCGCAACGGCGCGCGTCACTGCGCTTGCACTGCAGGTTATCGCGGACCGTATCGAGCACGGCGAGATGGCTGAGACGCCCGACACGTTCGTGTTTGAAGCCGCGTGAGTTGGAGATCAGCAAAGGGTTCAGAAGTCCTGAAGGCCCTGCTGCGCAGAGGCTGGGAGATTAAGCGCCAGAAAGGATCGCATAAGACCCTTGCGCACCCTGAACTTGGTGATTATGTGTTTTCGTTCGCCGACCACGAGGAGATTGGGCGGACGATGCTTGCACGAATTGCCAAGCGGACTGGGCTGACACCCGACGACCTCTAAGCGGTCCAGTTTGGTGGCCGTTTCTCCAAGAACGCCCTCACGCCTTCCTGCCCTTCGGCTGAAACGCGCAGAGCGGCGATCACCCTAGCAGACACCTCCAGCGCCTCGCGGCTATCCAAGTACGCCACCTGCTTCGCAAGCGCCTTCGCCTGCCGAACGGCCATCGGCCCGTTCGCGCGAAGGGCATCCACCATGTGTTTCACCCGCGCCTCGATATCGACGATCGCGCATACGTCGTGCGCCAAACCGATTCGCTTGGCCTCATCAGCCTCGAAAACCTCAGCAGTCAGAAAGTACCGCCGAGCCTGAGACAAACCGATCTTACGA
>JBDSVQ010000102.1:0-5459 GCA_039927135.1 Fimbriimonadales bacterium
TTGCAAATGACGATGCGCTGGTCCGGGACAAGCGATGGGAACATGCTCATACCGGACACGATCACGAACTGAAAGTTGTATAGGAAGAAAGACAGCCCGGCGAAGATCACCACGAGCGCGACTAACATCCCGGGACGCGCCAGTCCCGCCGCTTTACGTCGCGTTTTTTGAACGGGTGGCGGTATTGTGATCTGGGCTTCTTCCATACCTTCGGTACAATAATTTAGACGACGACAGAAGCCGTCGCCATAACAAAATGATAGCCCAAATCGAGCAACCTGCCCTCTGGATCGCGATTGGCGGGCTAGGTATAACTTGGGCGCTCTTGATCTGGTCGTGGTTTGCCAGGAAGCGCGAAATGGCGGACATCCGCAGCGCTCTGCAAACAACAGGTGACCGGCCCATTGACCAGTTACTGGTTGAGCATTTCCAGGAGAAGAAGAGCTTGGAGGCCAAGGTTGATGACCTTCAGCGACGAATGGCGGATTCCGAGGCATGGATGGACAAAGCCATCGCCTACGCCTCGATCGTGCGGTACGACGCCTTCGATAACGTAACAGGCAACCAGAGCTTTGCGATTGCCTTCCAGAACAGCAAAGGCGATGGAATTCTGCTCAATGCCGTCAGTGGACGCGAGCAAGCGCGTATCTATGGAAAGTCCGTTGAGGGCGGCAATTGCGACAACGGCTTCACACCCGAAGAGAAGCAAGCGATTGTGCGAGCCCTCACGAGGGCTAAGGGATAGGTTTGGAGAATCGGCTACCGAACGATAGCGCGCTCATCGAGCGAGCGCAACGAGGCGACAGGGACGCTATCAACCAACTCGTGTTAAAGTACCAGGCTCGCGCGTACCAGTTCGCCTACCGGCTGACCGGCAACCAGGATGACGCCTCCGATCTGGTGGCAGAGGCTTTCGTGCGCGTCTACACTGCCTTGCCTCGCTTCCGTAGAGATGCCCAGTTCACGACATGGCTGTTTCGCATCGTTACCAACTGCTTCCTTGACGCTAAGAAGAAGGTCGACCGCAAGCCGACCGACCAACTCGAGGACACCTGGCTGGATGCCAACTCGCAATCGACCATCGTGGAGCAGGAAAACCCTACGGACGCTGTCGAGCGATCCGAGCGGGAGAATGTCCTGCAAAAGGGCATCGAAGCATTGCCCGAGCACCAACGGGTGATGATCGTGATGTTCCACGTGGAGAACCTCAGCTACGAAGACATCGCGGCGACTTTGGACCTGCCCATCGGCACCGTCAAGAGCAGGCTGAATCGAGCCCGTTTGGCGCTTCGGGAGATTCTTGAACCCTACGAGGAACTTTTGAGTTCGCAATGAAGTCAGACGAGATAACTAGAGAGGCCATCTGGCGATGAATTGCGATAAGGCACAAGAATTATTTTCCGAACTCCACGAGGAGTCCCTGGCAGAGGGGCTCCGAATTAAGGTTAACCGTCACTTGGACGACTGTCCGTCGTGCCAGCACGAATTTAAGGTTTTCCAGCGCAACTACGCGCTGTTTTCCAATTTCTCTCCCGTTCCCGTTCCCGATGACCTCATCGAGGTCATCGCGCGGAAACTAGACCGTATCGACTACGAGCAGAAGCAAGTGGCACCCGCTCGCTCACCAGGCTGGCTCAGGTTCGGCGCCGTAGGCGCGGCTGCCGCGGCGTTCATCGCCGTTGCCGTATTCTGGAAGCCGGATTCCAATGCCGTCGGCGCGGGTATGGGCGGCGTGTCCGTTACCAAGCCCAGCGATCTTCGAGTCGAGAAGGTAAACGACATCATTCGTCTGCGCTACTCGGCCGAGAAGGACACTCGCATTGATGTTCTGGAAGGCGGAGCGGATCCCTCGACGGTGCCGCCTGTAGATGCAAAGCAGATGCGCGTGGATCATGTTGACGCTGGATCACACTACGATGTGCCGGTGGACGTGAGCGGGCCGATCCCGCAGGCTCTTTGGCTTAGAGTTTCGGCAACCGGTGAAACCGTCGGAGTTTTCTTCCCGCAGCCTGCTGTTAGAATCATGCGCGACTTCGAGGGCAACACCTTGAATGCGCTGCAGTCGATCGCTAACGGCTTCGGCGTGATTGTGGAGGCGCACATCTCCGAGCCGGGCAAGAGCCGGCCGCATTCGCTGCAGGGCGAGGACCCGATCGCCGCCGCCAAGCGGAGCATGAAAGGGACTCCGTACCTGACTGTGACGTTGAAGAACGGCGTGCTTCGCGTTCGCTAACGCTTTTAATCCTATCCCTCCCATGCCGGCCACCCGCTCACCACGGGTGGCCTTTCACTTAAAAAAGAAACCGCCTCGGAACTATGCCCGAGACGGCGGTTTGTGGGGTTGAGGAGGAGAGGATTGAAAAACTAGCTCTCTGCTGCGTAAACGGCCACACGCCTCTTTGCCTTGGGTCCCTCGAATGTCACCTTACCGTCGACCAACGCAAACAGCGTGTGGTCATTGCCGATCCCTACTCCGGCTCCAGGGAAAAACTTTGTACCTCGTTGGCGAACGAGGATGTTGCCGGCGCGAACTACTTCGCCGCCGAACTTCTTAACGCCCAGCCTTTGTGCCGCTGAATCGCGGCCGTTGCGGGATGATCCTACGCCTTTCTTATGTGCCATGGCTTACTTACCTGCCTCAATGCCGGTGATCTTGACCTCAGTGAGCTGAGCGCGGTGTCCCCAGCGCTTCCGGATGTTCTTCTTGGCCTTGAAGTTGAATGCGACGATCTTCTTCGCCTTCTTCTGCCGGACGATCTCGCCGGTCACAGCTGCTCCGGTAACGAACGGCGAGCCGAGTTTCGGCTTGTCTCCACCGATGAGCAAGACTTCCTTGAACTCTACCTTGACCCCGGCGTCACCCTCGATCTTGTTGATCGTGATGACGTCGCCGTCCTTTACTTTGAACTGCTGGCCGCCGGTTTTGAGTAGTGCGTACATCGTTTGCCTCTGCGCCTACGCGCGAAGGGTCATTATGGCTCAAAAGGCGGGCGACGGTCAAGCATGTTGACCACAAACGCGAAAGGCGCCTCCCAATTCGGCGAGGCGCCTTTCAATTACTGGCTGAGCGGCTCTTCGCGCTCGCCGTCGTCCCAGGTCACATCCTCATCGATGTTGTCCCGCAACTGGATCCAGCGATACCAGGCGTAAGCCGATACCAGCAGGATGGCGAAAACGACGAAGTAGCCCACAACTTCGTTACCGGTCGATCTCCACCGAACCGCCTGCCGGAGGCGTGACGGTCACGTCCGGGGCGTCGGGAGCCGGCGGATTGACGATCGTAGTGTCCGGATCGCCGTCCACCTCATCTTCAACAACGCAACCGCCTGCCACCAGGCCGCCAATCAAAGCAAGTGCCGAGAACATGATTCCAAATTTCTTAGTCATAGATAACTCCTTTCGTAATTATACGCCGGTTTTCGCGGAGTCATGACGCCTTTGACCGATCCGCGCCGGTATACTCCCTTCCCGAGCGCATCGATTGGCTAATCGCAAATTTATCTTTGTCACGGGTGGTGTCGTAAGCGGAATCGGCAAGGGTATCGCGTCCGCGAGTATTGGGAGACTTCTGCGAAACCGAGGCTGCACGGTTGCCCCCATCAAACTCGACCCTTACGTAAACGTCGACGCCGGCACCATGAATCCCTACCAGCACGGTGAGGTGTTCGTGACCGACGACGGTGCCGAGACCGACCTTGACCTAGGGCACTACGAACGCTTTATCGACGTTGCGCTTACGAAAGCAAGCAGCGTTACCACCGGCTCCATTTATCGACGAGTGATCGAGCGCGAGCGGCGCGGCGACTACTTGGGCGCGACTGTGCAGGTTATCCCGCACATCACCAACGAGATATGTGATTCAATCGACCGGTTGGCCGAGGAATCTGACGCCGACGTTGTTCTCGCCGAGATCGGCGGGACCGTAGGCGACATCGAAAGCCTTCCGTTCCTGGAGACCGCACGACAATTCAAGAAGCGTCACGGCTCGGAGAATGTGATGTACGTTCACGTAACGCTTGTGCCGCAAGTAGGGCCCTGGGGCGAAGTAAAAACCAAGCCCACCCAACACAGCGTCATAAAATTGCGCGAAATAGGAATCGCTCCCGATCTGCTGGTTTGCCGGACAGAAACACCGCTCGATTCCGAAGAAAAGGAAAAGATTTCTCTTTTTTGCGATGTTGTCCCCGAAGCCGTTATCGAAAGCTTGAATGCGCGAACGATTTACGAAGTGCCACTGCTTTTCGAAAAAGCCGGCGTCGGTAAGTTTGTTTGCAACCGTTTGGGACTTCCCGCCGACGAGCCTGACTTGTCAGAGTGGCGAGATATTGTCGATAGAGCGCTCGAGAAGGAGCGCTGCGTTACGATCGGAGTTGTGGGCAAATATACCGAAAACGGCGATGCATATAAATCGATTGCCGAAGCCCTCGCGCACGGCGGCATCTCGAATCGCGTGGGCGTAAATATTCGCTGGATAGAGACGACGCGATACGAAGACAACCCCGCGAATATTGTTGAGCAGCTAGAGGATTTGGACGCGGTCGTCGTCGCACCCGGTTTCGGTATGCGCGGTATCGAAGGCAAAGTTGAAGCCGTGAAATATGCTCGGGAAAGCGGACTGCCTTTCCTGGGAATTTGTTTGGGGATGCAGGTCGCCGTTGTGGAGTTTGCCCGCAATGTTTGCAACCTGGAAGGCGCGCATAGCCACGAAATCGAACCGTCCACACCTCATCCCGTGATTCACCTAATGGACGACCAGAAAGGCATTGATGATAAAGGCGGCACCATGCGCCTAGGGTCGTATCCCTGCACCATTGTTCGCGGCACTTTAGCGGAGCGATTGTTTGGCGGGAATAAGATAGATGAGCGGCACCGGCACCGATACGAAGTCAACAACGACTATCGCGAAATGTTCGGCGAAAATGGATTAGTCTGCAGCGGTGTTTCTCCGGATTATCGGTTAGTGGAAATGATCGAGTTGCCTGCACACCCGTTCTTTATCGGTACGCAGGCGCATCCGGAATTCAAAAGCCGACCCAACCGTCCGCATCCACTCTTCGCGGGAATTGTTGAGGCGGCGATGAAGAAAGGCGGTATCGCCATCGCTAAATCCGCGTAATTGCTTTCAGGGACGCCGACCACCCAATAGCTTAAAGAAATATCCCCGCTTGTGCCGAGTGCCGACAGTGTTCCGGAACCCCGAACAAAGGGTCGGGAGCAACCGAAATCCTTTTACAGATTCCGAGCGCACTCCCCAAGCATGAAGCTTGTCGGCTCCGAACAACTTAAAGCAATCCCGCGCACAGCAGGGACACTTAATTATAACGATAAATCCGAAAAAGGTGTGCCCGTATTAAGGGTGAATCTCAAAAAAACCGCCGGCAACGCTGCCGACGGCTTTTTGCGCATGTCCTCGTAGGAGCTTAGTCTTTCTTGAGGATCAAAACGTGATTCGTTGCCGC
>JBDSVQ010000103.1:0-5477 GCA_039927135.1 Fimbriimonadales bacterium
CAGCCGATGGATGTCACCATGGTAATAATTGTCACCCCGGTGGTACCAGCACCCTAGTTTTGCGCATTCTTCCGGATTGTTAAAGTGGGGGTGTGCGGCGGTCATCTCGGTTGTCAATGGAAAGCCGCGGGCGTAAACACGCGTAATGACGCCTCCTTGGCTGTGGCAGATCACATCCACCTGCGAGACTGCGTAGCCTTCGCGCCGCATATCAAAAAGTGCCGTTTCGATGCCTCCTCGGTTCTCTAAAACCGTCTTTTGATTTCTCCTGAAGCTACTGGGATCTTTCATCCCATTGGTTTCTTCCCAGTCTAACAACGTAATCCTATAGCCGGCATCGCGTAACATTTGCGCCATCGTTACCGGGGAATCGTCCTCGGCGTCATGCGTGTCATAGCAAAACTTGGGATTATCATAGGTGCCGTGTACGAGTACGACCGGCGGTTTTACAAGCATCAATTCCAAGTCAGAGCTTCCGCGTTGCGAACCGTCTTTGTTTAAGATTTCCACCTCAAACTGCAGCCGCAAATCTTTTTGAGCTGCGAGCGTCACCGGAGGCTTGTAAAGCGCAAGGGCCACGTAACCGCCGTTCTCAACCTTACGCAGAGGAACTTGCAGGGAGGTTGAGCCATCGCTTTTAAACGGCTCGCTTCCAAGTGGATACAAAGCACCGTAGTTGATCCCCGTTGACGATACTTTGAATTTAGCTTGGCCGTCGGTTTCGGATTCGTACCTCAGGATGGCCATGGCAACCCCATCTGCTGCAACGCCTTTAAGCGGCGTTCCCTCGCGAGCGAATCTCTGTATCCAGTAAGGCACGGGTTCCTTGGGTGCGGGCTGCGCGGGAACGCCACCTGGGTTATCTTTAAACTCCAGGCAATCCACAGCAGTTAACTTCGGCTTTGCTTTGGTGCCGGCGGGGATTGCCAACGAAATTGTTACGAAGTAGGTTCCCGAGAGTGGGTCGTCGGCAGGGCTCGTCCATTTAGTTGCGGGGGAGACAACCGAGTACTCCACACCGCTCGCAGGCTTCCAGAGGAAACTGTACGAGTGGTTCTGTTGAAATGCCGGATACTTTTCTCCGTTGGTCGGCCTGTAAAAATCCCATTCTCTATAGACGGAGCCGTTGTTCTCGAGCAGCTGGACACGGCAGTTCTTCATGGGAAGCCCGAACTCCCAGTGCTGGTCGACAAAAGTGTAAAGGCCGTCCACCTGCCTGCCGCCCGGTGTTGAGCCAACGCCTTCGATGCGAACGACGTAAAGCGTGTTGCCGTCCCCTTTAAAACCGATCTTCTGCTCAGGACCGCCTACCGTAACACCGCCGGTGAATTTAACGTCTCCGGGTTCATAACCAAAGAGAGGTCCATCCCCTTGGGCCGGTGACAACAAAGCCAGTGCAAGTAGCCCTAACATGTGGGGATTATGATTTCAAAAGCGAGTGCGCGACGAGTTTGTGCGGCTCCCCCGGCGCAACAACTTCAAAAGGTGTCTGCATAACTCTGTACGCGCGGCAGGGCGGGCACGACGTGAACGCGTACCTTAGCCACGCTGAAAACCGACGGGCGGATGGTGCTTGTGGGCCTGCCGGCGGCGACTCTGGTGGCGCCGTTCCCGCTGGTTTTCAGGCTGCGATCGCTGAGCGGGTCGTTGATCGGGAGGATTGGGGAGACTCCGGACGTGTTGGACTTCTGCGCGAAGCACGGATTGCATGCGATATGGAGGTGTTCAAGTGTCTCAGATCAACGAAGCTTACGAGCGGATGATGCGGAGCGATGTTCGTCATCGGTTTGTTATCGGCATGGCGAGCTTTAAGTGATCTAAGTCCTACAGATTTCCGTATCGCCTATTAGTCGGTTCTATCGTCAATTAGCGAAAGCGCCCAGATTGCGGCTTTCGCCACTGATTTATCTTTGCAGGGTTGAAGCGACGCCAGCCAGTCGCGATGTGCAGATGTTGCTCGACCAGCCAGCAGCGAAATGGCAAGCATCAGCGTGTAAGTGTCGCTGTGTGGGCCGAACCTGCTCGTGACTGAAGCGACGGCAACTGCGTCTTCGACATATTGAAAGGCTATGACGGCAGCCAACCTGTCCTCGAGCGACTCAGCGAGTACAATCGTGTCCAACCATTCATCGGGGTTCGTAGAGTTTGCGGACTCGTCGAACGCCAGTTGTTGCACCTCAAGCGCACAGATCACTCCGGTGAGCAGCCGACCCTGGCGGTCGCGCAGAATTGTCGGCCCGCTTTCGGGCAAATCGACACAGTTCCAGTACTCGACATTCATTTCGAGCGACCGAGGGTCTATCGCTTCATGGTTTAGCTCTGGATCGGTCGGGTAAACGACCCTCACAGGCCACTGGATTCGCGGGTCAATCATCGGCATTTCTCGCGAGGATACTGGTTTCAGTATAGTTTGAGCCCCGAAAGTGGAACCGTTTCTGGGCGTGCGCGGGTAGTATTGATGTGTCGGCGCGAAAGCGTCGGCGACGTCTAATTTCCCTTGACCGGGAAAGCGGGGGACCCAACTCCGGGGCGAATGGCTACCCACGAGGGTGGCCTAGGGTAACTCTTGGCCCGAGCCCGTCAGCTAACCCCGTAGACGAAGCGAGAGCCGGACAACAACGGCAACGACGCCGAAGACCGACTGGCTTGCGCTTCACACCGAAAGGTGCGAGCGCATTTTTAGTAGGTCTCGCAACCGTTGGATGGCATCGTGAAGTCAGGTCGGTCATCGTGAAACGAACCGTCAGATAGTTGCTGGGCACTGCCCCGGCCGCTAGATACCTCCTGACAGAGGGGCGCCGCTTCGAGGCCGAAGGGGCGCCCTTCCCTATTTCTGAAAACGGACTGCACCCAGCGTCGTCTAATAGAATCGGAGACCCAAATATGAGATTTCTCACCTTAATGGCAATTGTCACATTTGCTGCCTGCAGCCTCGCCCAGCCCATCGATTCCAACGCGGTCGTCGCGAAGATTGACGGGCAGCCCATTACTGCCGCAACCTTCTACCGACGCATGGCTTACATGGACGGCGTTGGCACCGTTGAAGACGGGAAGTTTGTGGCTGCGCCACCCGCCTTCCTTACGCTGACGCGAATGATCGATGAGGCGATCGTGCTGATGGTTGCGAAAGACAAGGGTGTTGCGCCGACCAAGCCCGAAATCGACGCTGAGGTGGCACGCAGGAAAGCCGAAAACCCTGAGAGGTTGATGGACCTGCAGGCGCTTGGCATTACCGACGATGTCATCGTTGCTCAGGTATCCCAAGACCTCGCCCGGTTCAACTTGATCACGATGGGCATAGCGATCACGGATGCGCAAGTGCAGAACCACTACGACGTGAACAAGCTTCTTTATGTCGAGCCCGCGATGATCAAAATGAAAGTGATCGTCGTTGAAAACGCAGCCGACAAGGCAAAAGTCGACGAAGCATTGAAAACGAAGTCCTTCCCGGAGGTTGCGTCATCGATGTCGACCGATCTCACGAAATTGATGGGCGGTGACTTGCCGGAAATCCCTTACGATAATTTGCCCGATAATGTCAAAACGGCTGCCGCGAGCGTGGTGGTTGGCAAGACAACGGCTTGGATGGAATCAGGCGGAGCTCACCTTAAATACTTGGTTGAGTCCAAAAAGGAAAAGAGACAGATACCGCTTGATGCCGCCTTGAAAGCCGACATCAAGAAGCGAATGATGGTAGTCGCCGGCCAGCAAAAGAACGGCGAAATGGTGGAGAAGTCGATCAAAGCCAAGCGCAAGGCTGTCAATGTTTCGATCACTGCTCCAGGTTTACAAAAGCTTTGGAACCTACTCGCCGGAAGCTAATCGTCGTCGGGCTTGGCCCGGCTGGCGGTGAGTGGATTCCACAACGCAATGTAGACGCGCTTAAGAGTGCGTCTACAGTTTTGTTGCGTACGATGATCCACCCCTCGACGCAGATGCTGCTGGCTGAAGGGATTCATTTCGAAAGTTGCGACGATCTTTACGAAACGGCGGACTGTTTCGAATCGCTCTATAGATCAGTTGCTAAACGAGCAAGTGAGCTCGATGAGGACGCAGTGTTTGCCGTTCCCGGGCACCCGATGGTTGGCGAGGAATCGGTGAGATTGCTATCAGAGTTGCGGGACATCGACGTTTATCCCGCTCCAAGTTTTGTCGATGCCGTGCTGGCATCGACGAGGCAACCATTTTCAGGAGCACTGCAGGTTTGGAATGCGCACGATCCAGATGGCATGGCCATCGATCAACGTAGTGCGCAAATTGTGTACCAACTCGACACGGTTGATGCCGCGTCTCACGCGAAGTTGGCGCTCATGCAACACTATCCGGATTCGCATCCTGTTTGGTTAGTTGCGAGCGCGGGCAGCGTCAATCAAGTAGTTTCGGAAATGCCGCTATTGGAGTTAGATAGGCATTCTTACGACCCTCTTACGAGTGCGTATGTGCCCGCCTTGCAATCTGATTTCGCGCCGGGCTTCTCGGGATTGGTGCAGATAGTTGACGCGTTACTGGGGCCAGACGGCTGCCCTTGGGACAGAGAGCAGACGCACGAATCGCTGAAGAAGCACATGGTCGAGGAGACATACGAAGTGCTTGAGGCGATCGACCAAAACGACCCCGATGCACTTTGCGAAGAGCTTGGCGATTTCTTGTTGCAGGCAGTAATGCACGCGCAGATGGATGCGATTGAGGGCTACTACGATATCGGCGATGTTATCAAAGGAATTTGCGACAAATTGGTGCGACGTCACCCGCATGTATTCGGTAGCGTCACGGTCTCCGGGTCTGATGAAGTGCTTTCGAACTGGGATGCGATTAAGAAGGGCGAGAAGGGTGAAGACCGATCGGTTGTGGCCGGCGTGCCGAGGTCGATGCCTGCCTTGTTGCGTGCCCATGAGATCAGCAAGCGTGCGGTTGGCGTTGGCTTCGAATGGCAGCAATTGGAGGACGTCTTTCTAAAGCTCAATGAAGAGTTGTCCGAACTGAAAGCAGCAATACAGGAAGGCGAAAGACAAGGCATTGAATCGGAAATTGGCGACTTACTATTTACAATTGTCAATATTGCTCGGTGGCTGAAAGTTGAGCCTGAGGGCGCGTTACAGAAAATGGTAACGCGATTTTCATTGCGTTTCGAACAAATGGAATCCCTCGCGAAGAAGCCGCTAAACGACCTATCCTTCGATGAATGGGATGCGCTCTGGAACGAAGCGAAAAAGGCAACTAATCCAGAAGGTTTTCGAGGCCGATAACCAACCCTTTCTTGCCTTGCAGCCCGCGAATCGCTACCAGCACACCGTTCATAAAGCTACTGCGATCCATGCTGTCATGACGCAAGGTAAGCACCTCTCCCTGGCCACCAAATATCACCATTTGATGCGCCAACAATCCCGGAAGTCGCACAGAGTGTATCGGTGTTTCGCCGACCACACCACCGCGAACGCCGTCGATTCGAATCAAGTCGGTACGCCCACGATCCGGTC
>JBDSVQ010000104.1:0-3859 GCA_039927135.1 Fimbriimonadales bacterium
GAAATCGGGCTGTTCGTATGGGGGCTGATCGACGGAAAACGAACCGTAGCAGGAATCGCGCAATCGCTGGCGAAAGAATACAAGCTTAATAAGCACGAGGCCGAGGCTTCGCTTTTGGAGTTTATCGACCGATTGCGACAACGCGGCTGCATTAATTTGGTTCGAAAATGAGCACGGTTCGATCACAGAAAGACCCACCGATTCGCGTTGCGGTTACTCAAGCCGTGAAGAGCATTCGGGTTAGGTTTGTTCGACAAGTAGCAGCTGGATTGGGCGTACTGCTGGGAATTGCCTTTTATGCAAGTGTGCGCACAAGCCAAGCTCTTTCGCCAGTAAACACGGCAGATCCAACATCGGTGGAGGCGGCGCAACGGCTACAGTGGCTTGCTATTCTTTCCCTTGTTATGTGCCTGGTTGGCATTACGAATTCTATGTTAATGAGCGTAACCGAAAGGTACAAAGAGATTGGGACGCTCAAGTGCCTGGGGTCCAGCGATGGGTTCATCGTTAAGGTGTTTTTTATCGAGGCCCTGTTGATTGGCTCGGTTTCTTCTCTTGCCGGCTCCTTCGTCGGCATCGGCGTCATGATGGTGGTGCGCTTTCTTACCGACGGAGCGACGGCATTTACGTCAGCATTTTTCGCACAGGCCGGAATCATTGCAATTACCGCCACAAGTATCGGCATTTTACTGTCGGCGACCGCTGCGGTCCTGCCCGCGTTTCAGGCTGCCAAGATGCCCGCGGCTGCAGCGCTGAGGGTGGAAGTTTAGATGGCAACAATTCCTGTCGCGGACAACGAGCTAGTCGTTAGAACTCGAGACTTAGTGAAAGAATATAAGCTAGGGGATTATTCAGTTTACGCTCTCAACGGTGTTTCCTTGGACGTTTTTCGCGGCGAGTACATTTCGATTATGGGACCGAGCGGTTCCGGAAAAAGCACTTTATTCAACATGATCGGCGGGTTGGATAAGCCGAATCGCGGAAGCGTGTTTATCAACGAGGTGGACATCGCGCAACTTTCGGCCTCGGAATTGGCTTACTTGCGTTGTCACACCATCGGTTACATTTTCCAGACGTTTAATTTGATCAACGTTCGAACCGCTTTGGAGAACGTCACTTTACCTATGCTGTTTGCAGGTCTAGCTGCAGACGAGGCGGATGAGCGAGGTATGGAGTTGCTCGACCTGGTTGGCCTCGGCGACCGATATCATCACAGGCCGACTGAGCTTAGCGGCGGCCAGCAACAGCGAGTTGCGATTGCGAGGGCGTTGGCCAATAATCCGTCCATTGTGTTGGCGGATGAGCCGACCGGCAACTTGGACTTGAAGACGGGCAAGGAGATTATTGACCTGCTCAGAAAACTGAACGAGGAACGCAACGTTACGATTATTTCCGCGACGCATGACTTGAAAATGCTGGACGTGAGCGATCGCATCGTTTACATACGTGATGGCGACGTTGCCAAGATCGACACGCGCGCAGAGCTGGACTTGAACGTGGGTAGTTCCGACTTAGGAGAACACAGTTGAAAAGCACCGAGTACTCGAAACTCGTTGACGAGTTCACGCTTAAGTGGAAGTCATCGCCAAGTGAGTTCCAGAAGAGCATCGACAGGTTTGCCCTGCTTGGAATTGTAGTTTTGGTCGTTGCTTTTGTCCTGGGCATTCTACTTATCCTAACGCTGAGGATATGGCTGATGATTGTTGGATGTTTGATCCTATATTCAATCGTTAGAGCTATCTTCTATCGCCCGGAGAAAATGCCAGGCTTGCCCGTTCTCAGGAAGGACGCGCCGCTGCTTTTTGATGATGTCGAAGAAATCGGACGCAATCTTGGCGCTCCAGGGTGCCATGGCGTGTATGTCGATTTCAGCTTTAATGCGGCTGCGATCCAGTTCCATACTTTCGGAATCGTCGGCCCGATGCGCAATTATGTTCTTGTCGGAATTCCCTTGATGGATGCGCTTAGCCGAGAGCATGTGCGGAGCACGCTTGCTCACGAGATCGGTCATTTAATGTTAAAGCATGGCGACAGAACGCGCAAGTGGTACGCCATTTCCGAAATGTACAGTGCCATTTACGAGAACCTGAGTGGCGGTTTGGCGTGGTATTTGTTTGGTCCTTTTACCAAATGGTACTTGCCTCGCTTTCATGCCCGCCTCCAGCCTGTTAGCCTGAGGAGCGAGTTCGAGGCAGACGCGAAGGAAGCTGAAGTGACGTCTCCAAAAACTGCGGGTGAAGCATTGTGCTATTTGGCCATCGGAGCGGGTCGAACGGAAGATTCCATACAAGCCTATTGCCTGCAATCCGTTTCTAGCGACGTCCGGCCAATTGACTTAGCCAAGAGCGTACACGGATCGTTGCGTGAATGGACGCCGGAAGAGGCAGAAGAATGTTTGACCGATGCACTGTTGGCTGTGACTGACGTTGAAAGTACACCCCCCGCGCTTGCGGAAAGAATAGCAGCGCTAGGCGCAGAACCGGTGTGTCCGGTGCCAGCCGCCCTGAGTGCTTCGGAGGAGTATTTTGGCGAGAAACGTATCGATATCGCGGCGTCTGTTGCCGCTGAATTTGTCGCAACCAGCCCATATTACGAAGACCTCAAGGATCGACTCAAGCACAGCATTGAGGTGGAAGGGTCATTAGAGGAGCGCATCGTCGGCAGCAGCGAAACCGAGGACGAGGCCGTTCGGTACGTATACGCTAAAGGCAATTTAATGGGGCGCCGTGCGGCAAAAGATCTAACCCAAGCCTACGTCGAAAAGTATCCGGCATCGGCTCCGTTGCAATACTATTACGGCCTTTCGCTTTTGAGCGATGGCGACGACGCGGGTATCGATGCACTTGTCCGGTCTGCGCAGCTATCCGGAGGGAAGCAGGGATCGATATACGATGCGATTTATCAGTACTACTTGTCGAAGGGAGAACCAAGGAAGCAGCGAAGTTCAGGCGACGAAGGGATGAGTTCAGCGACATGTTAGCGGACACCTATTCGACTCGGCAGAAAATCAGCAAAAGCCAAGAGTTTGAGCCATGCACGCTAGTTAGGGAGGATGTCGAATACATTACAGCTCTTCTGACTTCAGTAAAAGCTGTGCAGAAGGCGTACTTGGTGAAACGAAGGCAAGAAAGAACAGATCTCACCATGCACGATATCGTTATCTTCCCCAAGAAATACAATATGCTTTTCGATGCAAACGAGCTCACGGCGCAAATCGAAAGTGCTTTGAGCGAACTGGGCGAAGCAACAACGGTTTTCTATGGTCCGTGGCTTGACAAGGGCGTTCGAGAAAGACTGTTTGCCGTTAAAGACGGCATAATTGTCGATAAATTAGGGTTTGAACCTTAATCCAAAGGCAACCTGTTCGGCTTCCACTCGAGTCGATCGAGGACATCGCCGTAGTCGGCCGTCGTAATTTCCTCGGGTCGCTTGCGCAACAATGCAACCAACACGGCCTCCATAACATTGGTGCCGAACGATTCACCGTTTATGCTGGGAGTGCTTGTGTATGCACTGGCAACCCCGGCACCTTTCAACATCTCGATGTCGGCTTTTCGCAAGGTATTCGTAATTACGATTTTGCCGTCGAGTCGATCCGGTGCGTATCGCCGAATAAAGTGCCAATCTCCGCAGATTACATCGGCTTCAAAGAATGCCGACTCGTATTTTGGAGTGCGCTGTTCTTGTTTTTCGCCTGTCGGGTAAAACCACTTGAACGGCAACTGCGTAATTATCGGCAAGACGACTCTGCCCAAATTCTCTACCGCCTTATACGACCGAAGAGGGATTGGCAGCCCAATCCCAAACATGAGGTCGCCATACACGACATTGCGCGCTACTTCACTAAGCGCGAGCGCCA
>JBDSVQ010000105.1:0-12855 GCA_039927135.1 Fimbriimonadales bacterium
TTGGTACGAACGATTGCGCAACAAGGCACCGCTCGGCCTGATGTGTACTGCGGTCATGGCGGGTGAAAACATTCCTTATCACGCCAGCGGCCAGCTTTTCGGGATGACGATCGGCGCTAAAGGCGCCTTCGATTACGAAACGCTACTGGCGGAAACGTATCCCGACAAAAAGTATTTGAATTACGACACGGGGCGTCGATACATGAGCCCGCTCTTCTTCGCGTTGCTGCTTTTGATCGTTTCCGTCGTAATCGGAAACGTCGCGATGGTCATGCTCCGCAAGAAAGGTGAAACAACTTGAGGAACCTACTAGCACAGACACAGCCCGATAACGTTTTCACGGGTAATTGGTGGCGCGGAGACGTCGGATACGATGTCTACAATTGGCAGATCATGCATCCCGCGATCGCGATCACGATCTCGGCGCTGTTGACGCTTGGTTTGTATTCCCTGCTGTATCGCGAGAACACGTTCTATCGATTCGTTGAGCACACGTTCGTCGGCTTGGCTGCAGGCTTTTCGATGTATCAGATTGTCGTCGAGGTTCTCTACCCTCGATGGTGGCTGCCTATGGTCGGACGCGCGCCGGTCGACGGCATGCCGATGGTGGTGTCGCACTGGGTTTGGGCTGCTCTCTTACCCATTGGGTTGCTCGCCTTCTTCGTCTTCAGTCAGAAAAACGCCTGGCTAAGTCGAATTCCGATCGGAATAATAATCGGGCTGTGGTCCGGTCAGCAGGTCAACGCGTTTTTCAACCGTTATCTTCCGCAGATTACAGACACCGCGCGGCCGCTGATACCCAATGAATGGTCATTAGAGAATCGCGCCGATCCTGTAGGAACTATTCCGTGGTCGCAGGCGGTGAACAACTGGATCATTGTGGTCGCGTTTATCATGGTGCTCAGCTACTTCCTCTATAGCGTGGAGCAGAAAAACAAGCTGATGCAAAAGTCGGCAACCGCCGGCCGTTGGCTACTCATGGTGGGCTTCGGTGTCATCTTCGGAACAACGATGATGACGCGATTCGTCCTGTTCATCGACCGCGCCTACTTCCTTTTGGTCGACTGGCTGAAGGTCGGAATTCCGAACTAACTACATCCTGAATACCGGCCACTGTGTGTCCGGTATCGGGGCGTGCAAAGCGGCCGTCAGCGCAATGCCGACGGCCGCTCTCGTTTCCGAGGGCAGAATAATTCCGTCGTCCCACAAGCGCGCAGTTGCATAGTAAGGACTGCCTTCCCTTTCGTACTGTTCACGAACAGGGTCGCCAATCGCCCGCTTCTCCTCATCGGAAACCGGGCCCTTCATCTCTTTGATCGTGACCAAGACCTGGGCTGCCTGCTCCGCGCCCATCACACTAATCCGCGAATTGGGCCAAGTAAACAGAAATCGCGGCGAATAGGCTCGGCCGCACATGGCGTAATTCCCTGCCCCGTGGGAGCCGCCGATAATAACGGTGACCTTCGGTACCTGCGTAGCGCTAACAGCCTGCACAATCTTCGCACCGTCTTTGGTGATCCCGCCTTCTTCATAGCGCTTGCCCACCATAAAGCCCGTGATGTTCTGCAAGAAAATCAACGGTGTTTTTCGTTGCGAGCAAAGCTCGATAAAGTGCGCGCCTTTGATAGCGCTCTCGCTGAACAAAACGCCGTTGTTTGCGATTATGCCAACCGGAAGCCCCATCCAACGCGCAAATCCTGTCACCAACGTCGAGCCATACTCCTTCTTGAACTCATGGAAACGCGACCCGTCTACAAGCCGGGCGATCACATCGCGTACATCATAAGGTTGCCGCGTATCGGGCGGCAGAATCCCGGCGATTTCGTCTGCGCTCCACAGTGGCTCATCCGAATCCATCGCCCCCACGTCCGTCATCGGTCTATGCCCCAAATTCGCTACGATGTTCCGGCAAATCGATAGCGCGTGCTCGTCGTCTTCTGCGAGATGATCGGTAACACCGCTAATCCGCGAGTGCATCGCTCCCCCGCCGAGGTCCTCTGCGGATACCTCCTCTCCCGTCGCAGCCTTAACCAGCGGCGGCCCCGCGAGATAAATCGTTCCGGTGCCTTTAACGATGACGTTTTCGTCGCTCATCGCCGGCACATATGCGCCGCCGGCTGTGCACATTCCCATCACAACAGCAATCTGAGGAATTCGCTGAGCAGACATAATCGCCTGGTTGTAGAAAATCCGCCCGAAGTGCTCCTTATCGGGAAACACTTCGCTTTGCATCGGCAGGAAAACGCCGCCGGAATCCACCAAATAGATGATCGGAAGCCGGTTCTCCAGCGCAATCTCCTGCGCTCGTAGGTGCTTCCGAATCGTGAGCGGATAGTAGGTGCCGCCCTTGACCGTCGCATCGTTGGCGGCAATCACGCACAACTTGCCCGAAACGCATCCAATGCCGCTGACGATCCCTGCCGAAGGAACCTCGTCTTCGTACATCCCGTTCGCCGCCAGCATCCCGAGTTCCAAGAACGGGGTGTTCGGATCTACCAGCGCCTCAATCCTCTCGCGCGCCGTCAGCTTGCCCCGCTCGTGGTGAAGCGCCTTGGCCTTCTCTGACCCACCGGCCCTGACACGCTCCCTGGCAGCCAAAAGCTCCGCCTCTACGCCCGAGTACTGTTCCTTGTTGGCGGCGAACGCCGCCGAACGCACGTCCACCTTGCTCCTAATAGGCTCCACTGCGTTCGATTCTACACCGCCTGAGCGGTAGGCTCGACAAGCCACGCCGCCGAGCTAGGGTGGCCAATGAGATGGTTCTGCGCGGTGAACGGCGGTTCGCCCTTGCCAGGAGACAAACGCCTGTACGTACCGTCTTGCCGCATCTCCCAGGAATTGGTGTTATCCCGCATGTACACTTCGAGCACATCCAGCAGGTGCTGCGTCATCCCGGCATCCCGTAGCGTAAGCAGTGTTTCGATGCGGCGATCAAAGTTTCTGCGCATTACGTCGGCGCTACCGACAAGCGCTTCCGGCTGCCCACCGTTCGCGAAATAGTACACGCGGCTATGCTCCAGAAACCGGCCGATTACGCTGCGGACGCGGATATTCTCGCTAAGCCCCGGAACTTCCGGCCGTAGGCAACAGATGCCTCTAATGACGAGGTCAACGGGGATCCCAGCCTCGCTAGCATCATAGAGCGCATCGATAACTTCCGGATCGACCAGGGAGTTCGCCTTGAAAACAATTCGTCCCCCACCTGCCGCCCTGTGCAATTCAATCTCTCTTTCGATTCGCTCGACAATTCCGTCCCTTGCGCCCCCCGGTGCAACCAATACGCGGCGATAGTCTTGCTGCGATGCGAATCCAGTTAAGACATTAAAGATTTCGGAAACGTCCTGTGTAACTTCCGAATCGGAAGTAAAAACGCCGATGTCCGTATACAACCTCGCGGTAGTAGGATTGTAATTGCCCGTGGCTAAGTGAGCGTACCTACGTATCTGCGAACCTTCCCGGCGCACTACCAAGCACATCTTACAATGCGTTTTCATTTCTGCAAACCCGTACGTAACATGCACACCGGCTCGCTCCAACGCGCGCGCCCAAACTAAGTTATTGCTCTCATCGAATCGAGCTTTTAGCTCGACCAAGACCGCAACTTTCTTGCCATTGGCAGCCGCTTCCAAAAGCGATTCGACAATCGGCGACTTCGAGCCGACACGATAAAGTGTCTGTTTAATACCGATAACGTCAGGATCCGTCGCAGCGCTCGCAACAAATCGTTCCACCGGCTCGAAACTATCGAAGGGGTGGTGAACAAGGACGTCATGCTTGCGTATCGCATCGAAAAGCCCTTCGTTTGTTCCCAACCGAGAATTGGTGTAAGAACGATGCGTTGGCCAATGCTGAGATGGAATATCAATCGCCGCCAACTCGTCAAAAACGTCGAGGCCAATAACCCCATTAATCGCAAACACGTCGCTCTGCTCTAACTCCAGTATCGACATGAGGAACTTGCGCATACTCGCAGGCATCTCCGCGTCGACTTCCAACAGGACAGGCTCTCCAAAGCGCCGTAAACGGATTGAGCGCTCGACGAGAGCCACCAGATCGGGCGCCTCTAGCTCCTGTATCTCGACGTCCGCATCTCTGATTACGCGAAAGACAAACGACCTAAGCACCTCTGTACCGGGAAACAGCCTTTCGAGGTTGTGCGCAATAAGGTCCTCTACCAAAACGTACTCGTGCTTCTTCGGGCTAATCTGAACTGCTCTTGGCGTAACGGTTGGCACCTTTATTCTTGCGAGTGACTTCCCCTTCCCTGGAACCTTTAATTCCACGCAAAGGTTTAGGCTGCGGTTTGAGATAAATGGGATTGTGTGCGCCGGCTTAAGAGCAAGCGGTGTGCAAAGTGGAAATACTTGCTTTTCGAAATAACGATCCAGCCTCTCCTGCTGCGCCTTCGCAAGCCGTGAGTAATGCTTGATTGCTATGCCATGTTTTCGAAGCTCGGGCCGTAAATGCTTCTCGAAAATAGTCGAGGCGCGCTTTCTAAGCGGGTACGCGTTCTTTGCAATTGTTTCTATCTGCTGTCCGGGTGTCTTCCCATCCGGAGATACTTCAAAAATCCCACTCTGATCCTGCTCGATAAGACCGGAAACCCTAACCATATAAAACTCATCGAGGTTCGATTCAAAAATGGATAAGAACCGTAACCGCTCGAGCAAGGGATTGTCGTCTCTCGCAGCCTCACTCAACACCCGCGAATTGAACTCGAGCCAACTTGTCTCTCGATTAACATACGCGTTTACGTCCCGTCTCATATCGCCGCTTGCTTGAGACTTCCCTCGGCTAATTCAAGAACCGCGCCCTCACGAATCCCAAATTCGCTAATGACAATATGCCCACAGTCCAAGACGTCCATGAGCTTTCGAATTACGGACACCCCGGGGAACAGAGTTTTCGCGCGCGCCCCACTAACGCGAAGCCGCTTCGAGAGCTTCGGCGATCCGAATTTCCTCGCGGTCTTCTCCAAGTAATCAATCTCATATCGCTCGATCAAACGATCTTTGTCTGGATGCAGCGATCGTAAAATGCCACGAGCAACGCCGCCACCGCCAACGAGCCTCTGCACCGGCTGCAAGTCCTGCAGAGGCTCGAGTTGCTCGTTTAAGGCCCGTTGCAAGCGTTCGTAGCCCGCAGGCGACACGGGGTCGCCAAGTTCCAAGTTCACCGAAACGGTGCCCGTGCCCAATGCTAACGAATGAAGCCGAGTAATCCCCGACGCCTCAATCCTCGCAATCTGCGCGCTGCCGCCTCCGATATCGAAGAAAGCGGTCGGCATTTCGCCGAACGAATCCAGCATGGCGCCCTTCACCGCTAGCTCGGCCTCCCGGTTAGAACTGATTACATCAACCTCGATACCTGTCTTTTGGCGTATCGATGTTAAGACTTCTTTATGATTGCCAGCTCTTCGAACGGCTTCCGTCCCAAAGACGTACATGGCTTGGGTTTTCCTTGAGGCGGAAATCTTCTTGAACGACTCAAGCGCAGCCGTGAGCTCACGCTGCTTCTCCTTACTTATCTCGCCGGTCGTCGCCACCTCTTCACCCAAACCAAGCCAAAAACTTTGGTTATCCAATCGGACAACACCGCGCCCGTCCGTCTGGGCGACAAGCAAATGCACCGTGTTGCTTCCAATGTCGGCGGCTGCGTAAACTCCAGGCGGCATAATCAAAGATAAGTATGGCGCGACACGATAACTTAGAAACAGCCCTCGAATTCGTAGTTCAGGCGCATAAAGGCCAGCTACGAGACGGCGAGAGCCCCCTACCCTACGCCACCCACCCTGTCGAAGTCGTCGCCAACCTCCGCTACATCGGCGGGGTCAAGGATGGAGCCGTCATCGCTGCAGGTTTCCTGCACGACGTGCTCGAGGAAACCCAAGTCACATCCGAGGAAATCGAGAAGGCCTTTGGCAAGCGCGTTCGCTCGTTGGTTGATGAGGTAACCAGATATGAACCTACCGAAGCCGAAACGAAAGGCATGACCGAAGACGAAATCTATCACCTGCGCAGTGACCTGCTCCTCAACGAGATTTCCAAGATGTCGCCCGAAGCCCAAACGATCAAACTTGCTGATCGACTCTCAAACGTCATCGGTGCCAAAGCAACCAAACCGAAAGAAAAGCAAGAGCGTTACATCGAGCAGACCCGCAAAATGCTCCGTATCATCCCCAAGGCGGTCAACCCTTCACTGTGGACCGCCGTCCGGAAAGCCGCCGACATAAAGAAGCGCGAAATCTAAGCCGCGGGTATCGTTCACACGATGCTGTCACTGATTGCCGCTCTCGTCGTTGCTGCGCCACCGCAGGAAGTTCAGTTCAAGGACGCGCTTCATCTCGCACCCAGAACAACCGGCGGAAGGCAGCCGATCCACACCGACCCTGTGGAGGCGCAAATCATCGCCGGGACGCTCGCGCCGTCGATTGAGACCGGTTGGCGCACTGTATCGGCCAACGCTGACGGAAGGCTCGCAGGCAACGGCTACTTCTTTGCGCAGTACACCGCCCTCGCCGATACCGTCATGGTTTTGCAAGCCGAGGGCAATTCGGTCGTGTATGTGAACGACAACATTCGTCCGGGCGATGTGTACGGTTACGGCTACCTGCGACTGCCCGTGGCGCTGAAGACCGGAACCAACACATTTCTCTTTTCCTCTGGGCGAGGCGGTGTCAAAGCGAAACTCACCCCACCCGAGAAGCCGGTTTACCTCGACTTATCCGACCCTACGCTGCCCGACTTCATCGTGGGAGATCGCAACGCTGTCCAAACCGCGGTTGTTCTCATGAACGCGACCGCCAAAAGACAGGATGGGCTGACGCTCACCGCTACCGTAGACGGAGCGATGCGCAAAACCTGGCTGCCGTCAATTCAGTCGCTCTCCATGCGAAAGATCGCCGTCCAAGTGCCCCCTCCGACGCGCACAGATCGCAACGAAATCGAATGCCTCTTGCGCCTCATGAGCGGCGAAACAATTCTCGATGAGAAAACCATAAAGCTGCGACTACGGTCTGAAACACAAACCCACAAGCGCACTTTCGTAAGCGATATCGACGGCAGCGTGCAGTACTACGGCGTCAACCCGGCGAATCCACTCGGTACGGACTCCACACGCCCGGGCCTGGTGCTGACTCTGCACGGCGCGAGCGTCGAAGGCTTAGGCCAGGCGGAAGCCTACGCCTCCAAGTCCTGGGCGCACTTGATCGCCCCCACCAACCGGCGACCCTACGGTTTCGACTGGGAGGATTGGGGCCGAATCGACGCAATGGAAGTCCTCGAGGACGCCGCCAAGCGCTATCGAACCGACCCCGCCCGCAGCTACCTAACCGGCCACTCGATGGGCGGCCACGGCGCTTGGACGGTCGGCTCCCACTTCCCCGGTTCTTTCGCCGCAATCGCACCCAGCGCAGGATGGGCGACGTTTTGGTCGTACGTCGGAGGCGGGCGGAAGCCGATGAACGAAACCGACCCGCTGCAGGAAGTCCTTAGCCGGGCGATGAACCCCAGCGACACGATCGCGCTGATGCGAAACTTGCAGCCGCTCCCGGTTTACATCCTGCACGGGGACACCGACGACAACGTGCCGCCGACGGAAGCGCGCCTAATGGCATCGGAATTGCAGAAATTCCACACGCGATGGACGCTCTTCGAAAAGAAGGGCGCGGGCCATTGGTGGGATGATTCCGACGAGCCCGGCGCGGCGTGCGTTGATTGGCCGGCTATATTCGATTTATTCGCAAGTACGCGAATCACGACCGACCAAGAAACGCGGCACGTTCGATTTGCAACTTTCAATCCGGAGAATTCCTCCGCTATGAAATGGGCGACCATCATTTCGCAACAAAAGCAAATGGCGATTTCGAATATCGACCTAATTTGCGACCCGCATTTGCGTCGAATATCCGGCACCACGAACAATGTGCATCGCTTGGCAATTCGCGTCGGGCATCTCGAAGCCGGCAAACCGCTTGTCATCGAAATCGACGGCACGAAAGTGGCGGTTATCCGTTGGCCACTTGGCGACACTTTGTTGCTCGAAAAGACAAGCGACGAGTGGAAAGTAGCCGACGGATTCCCGCCGAATGAAAAGAGTCCTGCGAGGTCCAGCGGATTCAAAAACGGTTTCGATCGCCGTATGGTATTCGTTTACGGGACCAGAGGCAACGCTGAAGAAAATGCGTGGGCGGTAAACCGCGCACGCTTCGATGCCGAAGCGTTTTATTACCGCGGCAACGGCGCGGTCGACGTTATTCCTGATTCGGCTTTCGGTTCATCTATCGACGTCAACCGAAGCGTGATTCTTTACGGCAACGCTGACACCAACAGCGCTTGGCGCACGTTGCTGCCCGACAGCCCCGTCGGCGTTCGCCGAGGCAGCGTCAGCGTCGGCAACAGCGCAATGCCTGGCGACGACATAGCTGTGCTTTTCGTGCGCCCGCGGCCGGGCAGCACGGTGGCAACCGTCGCGGCGGTTTCCGGCAGCGGGTTGAGAGGCATGCGGCTTACCGAGCGGCTAAATTATTTCTTTGCGGGAGTGCACTTTCCGGATTTCTTTGTAGCCGGCCCGGAAATGCTGGAGAAAGGCTACGACGGCGTGCGCGCCGTAGGTTACTTCGATAACCGTTGGGACATCGGTTCGGACGTCGCCATCCGTTAGATATCGACGTAGAAACACGTATGCTGGCTCACTGGCGCTATTACTTGCTGTCGTTTTTGGCAACGATAGCGACCGCTGTAGCCGGGAGCGTTGCGTCGATTCAATCGCAGTCATTCTATCAGGAGGTGGAGAGGCCCTCCTGGGCACCGCCGCCGCAGCTATTCGGGCCGGTTTGGACTGTTCTCTATCTAATGATCGCGATTTCCGCGGGTATGGCGCTAACGGCCGCACCGCCGGAGCGCCGAACAGGCATCGGCGTGATGCTGATCATTCAGTTTGCGCTGAATGCGTTGTGGACCTGGATATTCTTTGTGTGGAGAAACGGCGCTCTCGCGTTTGTTGATATTGTCGCGCTGTGGATGTCGATTATTGTTTTGATTTTTTTATTCTGGCGATATAGCAAAGTTGCCGCGGCTATGCTCATTCCCTATCTCCTTTGGGTTTCGTTTGCGGCGGCATTGAACTTTGCGATTTGGCGTTCAAACCCAGGACTGCTCTAATCAAATGATTGCGCTGATAAAGAATCCCGGAGCGGGGAGCGTAGAAGAAGATACCGAAACGCAACTCCACAAAGCGTTCTCCGATCTGGGCGCGGAGTTCGAACTGTTTGAGGATGACAACCCTTCGTCAGCGGCCGATGCGGCAATTGCGAAGGGCCACACGATCTTGTGCGCCTGTGGCGGAGACGGGACTGTCGCGGGGGTTGTGAACAGCATGATGCGCAGCGGCAAGGACGACCTGAAATTGGCGATTGTCCCGCTAGGAACAGGAAACCTTGTTGCAACAGCGCTGGGCATCCCCGGCGAAATTGAGGATGCCGCTAAGATAGCTGCAGAGAATACTTCCAAAAGGGTGGATGTCGGTAAAATCGAGAAAAATTATTTTCTATTGGGCTTGGGGATTGGCGCGACTGAGATTTTTGTCACGGAAACGAGCAGCGCATTAAAAGAGAAATTGGGTCGGCTCGCCTACGTAGCCAGTTTGTTCAAGAGCACTCGCGAACCTTTGTTTGAATTAGAGATCGAGTCCGATAGTCGGCGGACCGTTACTAAAGCGGAAGCCGTTACTTTGGCAAACTATTGGGGGACTAGGACTGTGGAAATGATCGAAGGCACCGCAGACGATGACGGAGTAATGGAGTGCCTGATCAACCATAGGTTGACGCTTCCAACACTTTTACGCTTGGCTATTCGCGGATTGATGGGCAAAGTTCGTCACGATCCGGACGTCGATTTCTTGCGCGGTTCGCGCTTTGTCATTCGAACAACGCCCGCGCTGTCCGTTCAGCTAGATGGCAATGAGACGGAAATCGAAACGCCGATCGAAGTGCAAGTTTTGCGGCAGGCGATTGAAGTGATAGTTGCAGAATAGCAATTTCGCGCTTGTCACGATACGCAACGACAATTCCGTCGTCATTGTCAACCTGCATAGCGGCGAGACGCTTGGGCGCATTCCCGTGCAGCAGAGCCCTGACGGCGTGTCGATGCGGCCGGGCGGGAAATAGCCGCGGTATTCATTCATACACTAAGTGTCTCTATTCCACTCACTTTTTTCTAGATTCACCTGGCTCACTCTTGGCCGTGAATTTAGGCGTCCGGTACGCGCGATTTGATGCCAAACGCGATGAATCACCAGATGAGCGGCGGAGTTTCCGGAATCGCCACGCAAATACAGCAAGACGCAAAGCTTAGATCGGAGTTTTGCGAGGCGCGGCCCGCAAACCGCTCCTACCTATACGGCATGTTAGAGGGCGCTGGTCAACCACTTTTCTTCGATTTCCCTTGTCGCCCGTCGTGTCGTCGGTGTAAGTTGTCTAAGTTGGGTCCGCAGATACGACCTCAACTACAGACCTACTGCTTAATCACTTTGTATGAATTGATGTATCTGGCAATGTTTCCTGAGCTCAAATTGCCCAATTCCTCGAGTGTGGTTGCTCGCTCGCGGGTGACTTCCACATGCACGGCCCACATGTCCGCAGGCTTTCCACCCGCGTCAATGATCCGGTAGCTCATGACCTTTCCATACTTGATTTCAAGTTCCGCCAACTGCTGCAGAGCAAAGCCCGTAACATTTGACCTAACGCGTGCGTCGTCCGATTCGCGCAGAGCAGTGTAGATACGCTCCGCCACCTCAAGGCCGGTGTTGCGGGCGGCGTAGCAACCAAAAACGATGTTGCCGACAAAGGCGACAAAGATAAGCAAGAACAGCAGCCACCAGGGCATGCCCTTGGTTCGAGGTTTCATCATTTGGTGATTCATGCTCGGTTCCAATGATCCGTAAGCAATAGACGGCTTGACTGACCAGACTGTTGGACCCAGGACCGCAGAGTGAAGGACATCGGTGTCCAAGCCCTGCCACAAGTAACTTCTACCGCGTGGTACCCTCGGATGAAATGGCAACAACATGCCGATCACGGGCTGTGAGGACATTGCGTTCAATCGGAGTCCACCTGTATCTGATGTTGGCGCTGATGCTCGGCGGTTGCAGTGGCGGGTCAACTTCCACATCCGACGAGATGGCGGATCGTTTCTATCGGTACGGCCAAAACTTAGGCTGGTTTGCTGTTAGCAAAGGTGGGACGATCGAGGAAGCGGTGATGGTCGCCGGCTTTTACCTCATCGCCGACGACAGCCCAGAAGCAACCTTACTATTGTCGATGTACATGCTCTCCAACGACGAGAATCGTACCGGTCAGCTGGAAAAAGTGGATGAGGGCGCGAGGAACCCGAAGGATACATCTAAAGAATTGTTCCTTGACCCACTACCGGCGGCGGAAAAGGAAGAAGCTGATAAGTTCGTTCAAAAATACACCGGCAGGAGTTTTGTCGAACCGGCCGCAAAGAGGCAAATAGAGTCGAAGCTCCGATCAAGCTCTTTCGCGGTAAGAGCACTTTATGTAAGGTATCTCATCGCACGCTATGCCGGCGGGCACGAAACCCAAAGAACGGTAATTGCAGAACTGGAACGGCAAGCGAATCTTGAGACGAATGAGCGTGAAAAGAAGTTTTGGAACCTGCTGACGGCGGTGGTGAACAATCACGACCCATTTCGCGGTAAGCCGAAGCTCACCGATCGTGAACTCTGCAGAGGGAATCTGGAAACCATTGCAAATGGCGAGATGGCTTACAGAGTAAAGAATGAGACCGAGTTTACGGCAGACCTATCGAAACTGGTCAAAGTCATGGAGCGAGACCTGCCCGAGTGCCCTGAGAAAGGCACCTACTCCGTTACTGTCGACGTACCAAAACATTCGTTTACTGTGCACTGCTCGGTTAGTGCGCACGACGCGGGAGAGGCTGGGAAACCGGCGGGGTATTCGCCGGGCATAAACGGTGAGTAGGTGGATGTAGTAGAGCGATGAACTCACAATTGCTGTTCGGCATGTTCTTCGCGCTTCTTCCCATTGGTTTTCTTTGCATCGCAATTGGCTACTTTCTATTTGTCTGTGAAGTCTGGCATCGGCCCGATCGAAAGGAACAACTGAAGCTGATATTCGCGTCGAGCAAGTCCGAGGAATGGCAGAGGCGACCGCGAGCCGCGGGCGTTCTGATCCTAATTGGTGCCATGTTCGGTGTAGTCGGCGGCATCGGTATAGTTGCGAGCGCGCTCTTTTGAGGCCCTGCGAAGCTTTAACCTGAACCGAGGTTCCTGTGCGCACATCACTTAAAAAGCGTCCACGTCGACTCAAGTCGAAATGGCACGAGTTGTGGTCTGCCACCGACAGTCAATTCCATAAAGTTGTTTACGATGACGCGATAAGAAGCGTTTTGCTTTCTCCAATTCTTCTTTACGGCAACGATTGCGGACAGGGAGTTTCGCGGATAGAGCCGGACAAGTGTCTTTTCATTTGGCATTGGATAATCGATGGGTGGAGCATTGAAGAGAGACTCCACAGTTCCATCGGGGAGTTTTATTTCTAGGTGGTAGTTATACGGCTGAATCGGCATTACCCACTCTGCGCTTGAGCCATTGTTGGCAATAGTAATCTCCCAGAACACCGAATCCGGATCGTTCAGCACGCTTTCATCAAGAGTGCCGTACGAAGTGAGAGTGAGGGAAAGTTTGTCAGCCCCTGTTATTGGCTGTACCTCTTCCAACGGTTTCAGTCGCCAACGGTCTGGTCTGCCCCCTTTCTGAAAGACATTTTAAGATGAGTCCTTTGCATATGATGACATGGCTGCCGCGGGGGTGCGG
>JBDSVQ010000106.1:0-14115 GCA_039927135.1 Fimbriimonadales bacterium
GCTAATCGTAAGTTCAACAATCTTGTCGGCCTTGCCGACCAAGAATTCACTCACATTCGTGGTCGCCGTAACCGGTTTGCCATCTATGGCGACTAGATAATCGCCATCCTTGATGTTTAATCCCGGCTCACCCAAGGGCGATGCCAAGTTGGCAAACCATCCTTGGCCACGATAGATTTTCTTGAAACGAACGCCTTGCGAGGTTCGGTCGTAGTCCGCTCCCAAAAGCCCCGTCGCAATCGGAGGATTGCCGGGCAGCGTCGCAGGCTGAATATAGCTATGACCTGTGCGTAATTCGCCGAGCATTTCCCTCAACAAATAATCGAGGTCGCCGCGGTGGGCAATATACGGTAGCCACTTAGCGTACCGGTCACCGATCGCTTTCCAATCCAGGCCGGCCATATTCGGCGCCCAGAAATAATCGCGCTCGTAACGCCATGCTTCCCAGTAGCTTTGCTCCCATTCCTTCTGCGGGTCAGTCGTTGCTTCCACGTCCGAAAAACTTACGCGGCCGTTGCCAACGCGTTGCCCTGGTTGAACCGGAGCAATCCCGGCAACGGACCCAGCCAAATAGGCAAACTTGTCCATTTTCGGCGTGAACGAAAGATGTGTCACATTCTCGATCATTGGATCGGACTTCTTACCGTTCAGGTCGTAGATAAATACCGTCTGGTCGCTTGCGTAATACACCTTGCCACTTCCGGCGGCGATCAACGCATAGTTGCCTGCAGGCAGTGGAACCGTGAAAATGCGCTGGTCGATGCCGCCGATTTCCAGCGGCTTCACCTCAGGCTTTTCAGGCTGCGCAGGCTGCTCGCCAACGGGCTCCTCATCATTCTTTGGGGCAAAAGGCGAAGGCGTTTCGCTGTCCAACGTGTATCCGTAAATACGGAAACCGTCGGCGAAGTTGAAACGCAACTCCATCATTCCCATCGAAGGATTCCAATCGCGGAACGACGTGAAGAAAAGATACTTGCCGTCCTTGTCAAAAACCGGATTCTGGTCATGGAAAAGGCCATTGCCCACGCGCGTTTCTTTTTTCGTCGCGATCTCATACAGGTAAATCGCGGCAAATCCGGAACCATCGGTCTTTGCATAAGCCAGCCACTTAGAATCAGGTGACCAAACCGCGTCGCCATAGGCGGGAAACTCTGCCGGCCCGATCTGAGTGCGTACACCTATCGTTGCGTCCACGATGTACAGTGTGTTGCGCGAGTCGGTATACATGAAACTCTTGCTATCCGGCGACCACGAAGCGTCGTTGTAGAAGTTGTTTCCGCCGGTTGTGAGCCGCCTTGCAGCCGAAGATAAATCGCTCGGGCGGATGTACCAGTCGTACTCGCCGGTTCTATCCGACGCAAAAAGAATCGACTTTCCATCGGGTGACCAGCGAACGTAACGCTCACGTGCGCCTGGCGTATTCGTTATGTTGTGCGTTATTCCCTCTTCCGCGGGAACAGAAAACATCTCTCCACGCGCTTCTACCGCAATTCGATTCGCCGACGGCGAAAGAGAAATGTCCGAAACGAACTGGCCAAGTTCGCGATGAACCGGGCGTCGTGCTTCCAAATCGCTATTGATCATCACCGGAACGTTGGCGACTTGATTCGAAGCAATGTCGAAAGTCCACAATTTCGCGTCTCGCTCGAAAACAATCTTATCCTCGCCCGCGCTCGGCCACTTAATGTCGAAGTCCGCGAAATTGGTCAACTTCGTCGAACGCTTTGATCGCGTGTCGTAACCATAAAGGTTGTATCGTCCACCAGCATCGTTTGCGTAATAAACGGTATTGCCCACCCACATCGGCCACAGATAGGCACTGCGGTCGTGCTCCATTTCCCAATACTTGTTCGCTGCCGAATCGTAGAAAGAGATAAAGCTCTGGTTGCCGCCGCGATAGTTCTTCCAAGCGGCATTCTCGGTTGCGTGCCGGTTATAAGCAACCGTGTTCCCGTCGGGGGAAATCGTGCCCAACCCGCCTTCGAAGACCGGATGCTCCTCCTCGGTTCCGCCCGCGGCCGGCACCGTGTAGTAGCTCATGTACCGCCCAAATGGGCTGTTACGCGTGCTGCGGAAAAGAATTGACTTGCCGTCCGGCATCCAGTCGATTGGGATATCAGCGGCGTTGTGATACGTCAGCCGCTTCGGCTCTCCACCCGCTGCCGGCATCACGTAGATATCAAGATTGCCGTCATAGGTCGCGCCGAACGCAAGCATCTTGCCGTCAGGCGAAAACTTGGCGACGTATTCGTTGCCCTCGTCACCGGTTAGTCGGCGGGCTGTACCGCCCTGGGCAGGTATCAACCACAGGTCGCTGGCATAAGTAAAAACAATGGTGTTGTCGTGAATGTCTGGGAATCGCATCAGCCGTGCGTCCATCGCCTGGCTCATGGATACCCCTGCGAGAATAGTTAAGATCAAAAGGGATGTGCCTCCACAAAGGAGATTACCTAAGCGCTATGCCGAAGGGATGCAGACAACCTAGACCGCGATCGGTAACTCGGGCACTGGCAGACCGGGTTGTTCGGCGGGGAGCACTGTTTCCGTCTCTTCCCACTGAAGCGCGCCGGAGCGGATCACGTACGCATCACCCAAAAACCACAGGAACATGTAGACCATGATCGCCCAGAACGAATATAGAGCCGCCGGGTCGCCTGCATCAACCCACTCTTTGTACGTTGCCATCCAGCTCCAGAGGAAAACTACTTCGATATCGAAGAGGATGAACAGCATCGCGACGAGATAAAACTTGATCGGGAAGCGTTCGCGGGCGCTGCCAATCGGGGCGACGCCGCATTCGTACGGCGAGTCTTTGTAAGGAGTGTTTTTCTTAGGGCCGAGGAGCCACGAGCCCGCCACCATCACCGTCGCGATAATCGCAGACAGCGCGAGGAGCAAAAGGATCGGCCAGTACTCGCCCATGAAGTCGTCAGTTTACCGCTTAGAAAGCGGCGTGTCGGTCGGCGGTTGGGGCGACGCCGTGATACGCTCGATAGGCCCTATAAAAGCTACTCAGGTCACCGTATCCGACTGTGAAGCAAACCTCGCGAATGGACATCCGCGTATCGGTGATCATCTGCTTCGCGGCGGTCAGGCGAACCTGCGAAAGGTACCGCTTGAACGGCATGCCCGTGATCTCTTTGAAGAGGTAACGGAAATGCGAACGGCTTAGGCCCACCTGCTCGGCGAGCTTCTCGTCGTTTAGAGGCTGCGAATATGATTCGGCGATCACTTGCCGGCAGCGCTCAATTGTTTGCTCGGCGAAGCGGTTCGCGTTCGGGCGCGCGCAAACGGTGGCGTGCGAGAGATATCGCTCAGCGATGAGGTGCAGTTGTTGCGCGTCTTGCGCTCCGGTCGCGTCCTCGGCTGCCATCGCGATGGTCGCCTCCATTTCTCGAGGCGCGCCGATCTCAAGCACGCTTGTCACCAAAGTTGTTACCAGCGTCAAGAACCGTGCCTTGGCTAGCCGCAAATCCGATTGCGCCAGGGGTTTTAGGTCACCTAGGAATTGACGGAAGTACGCCTCGAGTTCCGTTCGTTGCCCGAGTTTTACCATTGCTGTAACGTCGCCGAAGCTAACGTATCCGCTGACATCGTTCGCCACTACTCGGACACCACCGTTATCGGACCAAGCGGCTTCGCAAGCGGAAGAGCACCGATCGCAGCGTAGAACTCGGGATTGAAAAGCTGAGCTTCCTTGCCGGGAAACGGGTTCGTGCTGGCGTAGCTGAAATAGCAAACGCCGTCGAGCTTCGCATCCGCGATTCGAGATTGCGTCATTGTTTGAGTTGGCGAATTGAGCCAGTTGCCGATTCCCGCGGCGATGTGGGACTTGGCCTTCGGCTTTAGGGCGTTGCAATACGACACCCAGTTGCGGAAATAGGAGGCATGGCTACTTTCCCTGAAATAAAGCATGGGAAGGACGAGGTCAACGATGCCATCCTGCGCCCAGCCCTTCCAATCCTGGAAGCAGCGGGCATAGGCCGCAGACTGCGTAAAGTCGTTAGGTGCGTCTCCCCACGGTATCGCCGCGACTGAAACAACGATCTTGGGCTTGATCTCCTTGACAGCCTTGGAGACCTTGGCGACGAGATTGGTGACCTGTTTGCGTCGCCATTCATTCCAAAGCGGGTCGTTGGTCGCCGGCAGCCCTTCTGCTGCGTATTCTGCTCCGGTCTTCTCGGCCCCTGGGAAGAACGATTCTCGGCTGTTGGCTGCCCTTGTAGCGGGTTTCGTGTATCCGGCAGCTCGGCTGCGTACAAGCACCTGTTCGCGTTGCGAGGTTTGAAGCGACTCGTAGAAACGCTCTACGCTTACCGGGTTGTAGCCCCACTCTTTGCCGGTAAACCGAATGAAGTCGAGGTGGACGCCATCCACGTTGTAGTTCTCCGCGACCTCCTTGTACAGGCGCGTAAGGTAGTCGGCGGCTAGCGGATGACCGAAATCGAGCGCCCGCCCGACTTCCGTGGAAGTGTTGCCCTTGGGATCCTGGGTTAACCAGTCCTTGTGCTTGAAAAGGACGTGATCCTTCCATGGTGGGTCCGATTTCGTCTCCCAAAGCGGGTGTGCGTTGATCCATGCGTGCACCTGGATTGGCGGATCCTGAGCGTGCGCCATCAAGATGACGTGCTTGAGGCCGTCGAAGAGCGGCATCGCATCCAGCGCGCGCGGCTCCAGCAGGCTCATGTGATACACCTGCGCACGGCTGCGCACCTGGATGAACAGCGTGTTGACCCTCGCCTTGCGAGCGCGAGACATCAGCTGCTCTACCTGGTTCGGCGTCTTGATTCCATCGTGGAAGACGTCGACCCACATTCCTCGCAGTTTTTGTGTGTCCTGAGCCATCGCGGAGCTAGAAATTAACCCTCCGATGAGAACAAGAAGTCCTATGATCCGTCCCATGGGGTTTGATTTTAGCCGTTTTCGTTGGCGGTACACTCTGTTCGTAGGTTTGTTCATATGCGAGAAGTTATTTCTGAGTTGAGGAGACAGGCCGAGGAAAGCGGTTCTTCTGAGGCGTTCACACCGAGCACGGCGATGACCGCCCAAGAGGTCGCCACGTTCTTTCAGAAGGAATTGCCGGACGTGCATATGCACTTCGAGTTGTGCGAGGACGGCATCATCCTTACCTGTGACGAGCGGTGCCTTGGCATGGTCGGCACTATAAAGAAAGACGGCAAGCTCACGTTAACGTTTCCAGCCGGGAAAAACCTTGAGCAGGTGATCCTCTCAGAAGTCGACTTCGGCGATCGTGCGCCAGTGCTTGAAGGCGCGGCCCGGTTCGTGCGGTCTCGCTTCGAGCAAGGCGCCTAGGCTGCTGGTTCGCTGTCGGGCTTTTTCTCCGGCCGAAGGATTAACGCTGCCATCACCAGGAATGCGATGGTGATGTAGGTGTCTGCGAAATTGAAGACCGGGATAATCCTTATGTTGATGAAGTCGGTCACCCTCCCCATGGCAAGTCGGTCGATGACGTTGCCGATCGCGCCCCCGGCAACGAGGATGGCGACGAGCGCTTGCATCTTGTCGGACGGCTCACGTTTTACGTACATCCAAAAGGCGAAACCGGTCATCGCTAGGGCAATCGGTGCGAGCCATCCTCCCCAGCCCTGCAGCATGCCGAAAGCGATACCCTGATTAAATACCAGAGTGAAGTCTAAAACATGGGGAATCACCGTAATGAATCCGCCCTCCGCCATGTTGCCGCGTGCGAGCGCTTTTGTTGCTTGATCAAGGAGTATCAGCCCCGCAGACCAGATAATAAACGGCGTGACGTTAACTCTTTTATCTACCAACCGATAACCCTTCGGTCTCGCTTTGTGAGCGGGACACCATTAACTTCTTCTACATCGGGGCGTCGCAATCGGCTGCGCTCGCACCGCAAGTAAGGTGATTTTTCGAAAGAAAACTTTGTGGCTTCGGATTGACTGGTTTCGACCCAGCTCACGCGCAGCAAATTGGGAAGCTCGGCACCGAATGCGCTAAGTTTCGCATTTGTTTCGGCATCGGCAGCCACCCGAACGAGGACATCTTGTGAGTCCTTTACGCCTTCAGCAGTTTTCCACGCCTCGAGCTCTGCGAACAGTTTGTCGCGGAACTCCATTAACCAATCGAGACCGAAGCTATCGGCCACTGCTTCGCGAGGCTCAATGACTTCCATCATCACGCTTTGCAGGCGTTTTTGCATCGGAGCTCTCGCGTAAAGCTCCTCGGCAGTGTGCGGCAGTAATGGCGCGATGAGTTTAGTTAGCTGTAGAAGGATGCGATGGCACGCCACTTGTCCGCTGCGCCTTTCGACGGAATCTTTGCCGTCGCAGTACATGCGATCCTTTAGCGCATCGAGATAAAACTGACTAAGTTCTTTAGCGCAGAAGTTATGGACTCGCGAAAGAGCGGCATTGAAATCGTAGCCATCGTATTCGCGACAACAATCGATTTCAACTTGCGCGGCTTTTTCCAGAGCCCAGCGGTCAATGTCCACCGTCACCTCGTCGCTCTCTTGTGGGCTGTAATCGTAAAGATTAGCTAACAAAAATCGTAGCGTATTACGGATCCGCCGATAGTGTTCCCCAGCTTGCTTGAATAGGTTTTCTCCGCAAGGAACGTCCTGAGTGTAGTCAACACTAGCCGCCCAATATCTGAGGATATCGGCGCCGTATTGGTTGGATGCAGCGATTGGGTCCACGACGTTACCCTTCGATTTTGACATCTTTTCGCCTTTGTCATCGAGCACAAAACCGTGCGTCACAACCGCCTTGTACGGGGCTGCGTCATTTAGTGCCACTGACGTCGTAAGGCTGCTATTGAACCAGCCACGGTGTTGGTCACTGCCCTCTAAATAGAGGTCTGCCGGCCGTTCGAGTTCCGCCCATTCTGGATTGTACTTTTGGTCCAAAACGGCGAAGTGCGTGACTCCGCTATCGAGCCAAACGTCGAGTACGTCGGTTTCCTTGCGAAACTCTGTTTCACCTGTCTTAGGGTGCACATAACCTTGTGGAACGATATCTTCGATGGATGTTTCGAACCATGCGCCGGAGCCGCCTTTTTCTACCATCTCGGCGACGCGCTCGAAGATGACGTCATCGTAAACCGGCTCGCCAGACGGCGCTCCAAAAAGGATTGGAATACCTACGCCCCACGTCCGCTGTCGTGAAATGCACCAATCCGGTCTGTTTGTTACCATTGCCGATATGCGCGCCTTCCCCTGTTCGGGCACCCATTTGACACGGTCGATTTCCTGTAACGCGCGCCCTCGCAATTCGTTGTGGTCGACGTTTATGAACCACTGCTCGGTCGTTCGATAAATAACCGGCTTGTTATCGCGTTCGCTGTAAGGGTAACTATGTGCGTAGTCGTACGCCAGGAGCAAATTGCCTGCCTCTCGAAGGCGATCGACGACGAAGGTATCGGCTTCGGATATCTTGCGGCCCTCGAATTCCAATGCCTCACTTGTATAAACGCCTGCCTCGTCAACCGGGCACAGTGCGGGCAACCCGTATTTTCGGCCCGTCGCAAAGTCTTCGTGGCCGTGGCCGGGAGCAGTGTGTACCACGCCGGTGCCGTCTTCAGTTGTTACGTAGTTCGCAAGAACTGCCAGCGAGTCGCGGTCGAAAATCGGATGCTTGAAAACCAAGCCTTCAAGTGTCGAGCCGAGTACCGTTGCGACTTTTTCATATTTGTCGAAACCGATTTGTGCGAAGACTTTTTCCGCAAGGCCGTCATAAAGGAGGTAATGGTCGCTGCCAACCCTAAAAACAGAGTATTCAAATTCAGGATGGAATGCGACGCCGAGGTTTCCGGGGATTGTCCATGGCGTCGTCGTCCAGATGATCGTGTAAAGGTTATCGATTCCGGGCAGCAATTCCGCTGCATCTGACACTAACGGGAAGCGAACGTAGATGGCTTTGGAAACGTGGTCTTCGTAAACCAATTCCGTGTCCGCAAGCGCAGTCCGCATACCCGTGCTCCAGTGCGTTGGCCGTAAATCCCTGTATAAAAAGCCTTTTTCTGCGAGTTTCGCAAATGCGCGTACGACAGACGCTTCAAATGCGTAATCAAGGGTTGCGTAACGATTCTCCCAGTCACCCAGAACGCCTAAGCGTTTGAATTGCTCCGTTTGCACTTTGATAAACTCGAGTGCGTGCGCTCGGCATTTTTCGCGCATTTCGGCCGGCTGCAAACGGCCGTGTTTGGCTTGCACCGCAAGTTCGATCGGAAGGCCGTGCGTGTCATATCCTGGCACGTACGGTGCGTAGAATCCGCGCAGAGTTTTGTAGCGGACTACAAAATCCTTGAGCGACTTGTTGAGCGCGGTTCCGATATGGACCGGGCTGTTCGTGTACGGCGGGCCGTCGTGTAGGACGAATTTTGGGCGGCCCTTCCGCGACTCCAATATTCGGTGATAAAGGTCAGCTCCGTCCCATCCTTTCTGCATTTCGGGCTCGCGAATCGCCAGATCCGCCTTCATCGGGATGGTGAAGTCGGGATCGGGCAAATTAAGCGTCTCACGCAGGTTCATGGGAGCGAAATTCTACCTGCGGGTAGGCTGGCACCGTTGACCGATACGCACTGCCACCTGAACCTGACCGAGCATTTTCCCGACCCCACACCTGCGGTTGACCGCGGTTTGGCGGCGGGCGTTCAACGGCTTATCGTCGTCGGTCTAGACGACGAGACCTCGCGAATCGCTGTCGATTTGGCGGTGCAGTTCGAGTCTGTGTTTGCCTGCGTGGGCTGGCATCCGACTTCGGCGGCGAAGTTTGAAAGTACCGACGAAATCGAGAGGCTGTGCGGGCATCCCAAGGTGGTGGCGATCGGGGAGATTGGCCTCGACTACCATTGGGATTACTCGACTCCTGAGCAGCAGCGGGTTTCGCTAGAAGCCCAGTGGGGGCTTGCGTGCCAGCTCGGCTTGCCCGTTGTGTTTCATTGTCGAGAGGCGTATGACGACCTGCTCGATTGGCTTGAGGCGCAGGAGTCGTTCCCGCCTTCTTGCGTATTCCATTGTTTTGCCGGCGACGCTTCTCATGCGAAACGGGGGCTGGCGCTTCCAACCGACGTGTTCTTCGGGGTCGACGGTCCGGTGACCTACAAGAACGCGGCAGGGCTACGGGAGATCGTCGGGGGGTTGCCGCGCGAGTCGCTTCTCTTGGAGACCGACTCGCCGTTCCTGACGCCACATCCGCACCGCGGCAAACCGAACGAGCCGGCGATGATCCCGCTGATTTGCGAGGGCGTTGCCTCCGTGCTCGGGATCACGGCGGAGAAGTGTTCGGAACTCACAGATGCCAGCGCCCGCAGGGCGTTCCCGCGGCTGGTATAATCGCCCATTCCCGTGGGGCGTTAGCTCAGTTGGTAGAGCAGCTGACTCTTAATCAGCGGGTCATAGGTTCGAGTCCTATACGCCCTACCATTTCTCTAGTCCAACTGCCTGTTGGCTTTGAAGCCTGGATTGCCAGAGGGACGCGGCATTCATTCATCGTGTGTTGCAACTGGTCTCATGAAGGCTCATCTCTTTTGATCGGCTACGGCCCGAAATGGTGCCGCCTATCTATACGGCACTTAGAAAGACAACGGTCAACCAACGATCGTGTGGATTCTCGGCAGATCGCCCCGACGTCACCTTTGTGGCTCCTGCTAGGATAAGATAAGGGCGTGGACTTCCGCGTAGACCCCGACATCCGAAAGGCGTGGACGATTTCGAGCGATTTCTACCGGAGCGATGCGGCTTGGGAGGCATCGAAGGAAGGGATATTTGCGAAGAGTTGGCAGTTCGTCGCCGATGCCGACGACGTGAAAGTGCCGGGTCAGTTGAAGCCGTTGACGCTTTTGGAGGGCATGCTGGACGAGCCGATCTTGCTGACGCGGGACACGCAGGACGCGCTCCATTGCATCAGCAACGTTTGCACGCATCGGGGGAAAATCGTTGTCGAGTCGGGTGGAAATGAGAGGTTCTTGCGGTGCAGGTATCACGGCAGACGGTTTGGCTTAGACGGTGCATTTCATAGCATGCCGGAATTCGAAGGAGTCGAGGGGTTTCCTTGCGAAGCCGATAACCTCGTTAAGGTGCCGTTTGCGAAATGGGAAAAGCTTATTTTTGCGAGCGTCGCTCCTGAAGTTTCTTTTGAGGAGCTTATCAAACCGATGACCGATCGTATCGGATGGCTGCCTGTGGATTTGTTCAACCATGAGCCGAGCCGATCCACTGAATATCTGGTGCGTGGACATTGGGCCTTCTATTGCGATAACTACCTGGAAGGCTTTCACATTCCGTTTATCCACGCCGGGTTGAACGACACGATCGATTACGGCAGTTACGAGACGGAATTGTTCGAAGGCGGAACCTTGCAATTGGCTGTTTCCAAGGGGGCGGAAGATGTTTTCGATTTGCCTTCTACATCGCCTGATTACGGCCGACGGATATCTGCCTATTACTACTGGTTTTTTCCGAACACGATGTTCAATTTCTATCCTTGGGGACTCTCCGTCAACGTGATCCGTCCGCTTGCGAAGGACCTGACGAAGGTTTCGTTCTACTGTTATGTTTGGGATGCATCGAAGCTTGGCCGAGGCGCAGGGGGAGACTTGGACCGGGTGGAGCGAGAGGATGAAGCCGTCGTCGAATTAGTTCAGAAGGGAGTTCTTTCGAGGTTTTACGACAGGGGTCGATACTCGCCGGAACGAGAAACAGGAACGCACCATTTTCACCAAATGATCGCTAGGGCGCTCCGCTAGAAAAGCACCGTTGCCCAGCGTCGTTTCCGGACCTTCTCTAGGGAGCGCCCTTACTTTTCACCTACCCAATAGTCCCAAAATCGGCCGAAGTTCTTGAAATCGTCTCTGTACTGAGTTATAGTTACTTTCAAGGTTGGGTCGTATCGGGCGCAAATCTCGTGACGGCCCCGCAGACTTAAACGGAGGAAAACAATGAAAACCAACATTAAGGGCCTTTATGGCCTGGGTGTCGCAGGGCTCATGCTGGGTTGCGGCCTTTTGCCGGCAACGTCGACGGCAGGAGACTTCGGTACCCTTGCACCAGGCGTGGTTGGCAAGCTAAAAGCGTCGTTCAACGATAGAACGGCGAAATCTTGTGCGCCGACAGCACCCATCGAAACATCACTTACTTTTGCCTCGGCCCCTCGCCTTGGCGAACCCGTGACACTCAACTTCGACATGACCGCCTTTGAGAAGGGCGTCGACGCCGAGGTTCGTTTTGAGATTACAGGAGGCATCCAGTTCGGCGGCTTGGGACGCGAGACCGGCGAACTTGACAAGGACCGCGGCTACAGATTTAGCCGCCAACTCGTATTCAGCCGCCCGGGCAGCTACGTTGTGCACGCCCAGGTGATCGCAGGCATTCCCGAGTATCGCTTCGGCCGCAGAGAGACTCTGTATATCGAAGCGGACGGCAGGGGTGTCCGCTACAGCAAATTCCCATTCAACGCTCCTGACCCTGACGCGCCCATGGGCGCGCCGCAACGGGACTACAGCGTGTTGAGCAACCTTGGTGTCCGTGGCGAACTGGCCCTACCCGGCGTCGAGTTCCCTAAGGTCGATCCTAAGGGACGATCATTGGACGGCGGCGAAGGACAAGGCGGGCCGGACGTCCCAACGACGGTCCATGGTTTTTGGCGCTACCGCCACACGGACGCCACGCTTCATGCCGGATACGGCACTGCTGCGGAAGCTTGGGACCAAGACGACTTCTCAGGCGATGACTTTCTCGGCACCGTTGCGGTCGCCTCCGACGGCTCGTGGTCGATAGACTTCGACAACAACACAGACGGCGGTTTGGAGCCGGGAACGGCGGACGTTTACATCACTTTCGTTTCTAACAACTCGGAAGTGCAGGTGCACCGAGCCAACGACACGCAATATGAGACGTCAACGGCCGTGCTGTTCCCGAACATCACCGGCGGCTCTCATGACGCGGGCAGCTGGTTTGCAGATTGGGGCACAAACGGTATTTCGGACAACAACGAGCGAGCGTTCCAGCTTTCTGACGAGCTGACGCGAGGGTGGAGTGACGGTATTGCCTTTGGGCACAACGCGCACAAGACCTACTGTGAGTGGTACATCGGCAGCACGGACGGGGCTTACTATCGGCGCTCGGAGAATCGAATCTACATCAATGATAATCATGTCAGCTCGATCGACGTGATCCTGCACGAGTACGGCCATTCGTACCACGACAGCTTCAACGGCGAAAATGACTGGCCACCGGGAGCCGGTGGGGCGCACTCGCTCACCGGGCACTACAACGACGGGCTTGCGCTCACCGAAGGCTACGGAACATACTTCTCGTGCGCAGCTCAAAACGATGACCGATGGTACGACGACCTAGATCCGGGCAACCTAATCCACTTCGATTGCGATGCCAACTGGGACGGAAACGGAACTGCCAACGGCAACTCGGACAACCTCAGCAACAATCCCAACTGGGGTTATGACACTGAGTCTGCAGTGCTCTCGTTCCTTCTGGATATCGACGACACTCGCAATAGCCCGACCGACCCTTACGACTGGTCGTCGCTCAACAATCAAGAAATCCATGGCGTGTTCCATGACTACATGGTCTCGGGACACCACCTATACTCAATCCGCGATTTCTACGCGGGTTGGTATGCCCAAAACCAGCCTGAAAGGCCGCAAATGAATGGCCAGATGATGGTTCACGGCATGAAGCAAGGTATCGACCGCGGTGCACTAGGCCTGTTTGAAGGCGTCAGCCTTTGGTCTGGCCAGTGGTACTTCGGAGGCTACGCCCGCGGCAGTTTCGACGTGAAGAACTACGGTAGCCAGAACTACGCGCTCAATCAGTTGTACGTTTGGGTCACCGATCCGGACGGCGACGACGTACCCGGGTTCGGCGGCGATGGCAACAACGCAGTTATCCCTTCGGGAGGAACGCGAAACATCTGGAAGCCGTGGGACCAGCTTGGAATGAACGGCAGCGGCACGTTTGTGTCTCTGCCTCGGACTGGCGACTATCGAATCCGCGCTGGCCACTATCGTTCGGACGGTGCTTGGCAATTGCTTGAGCCTGCCGAAGCCGGTACTGATCGAGACGTGCTTGAAAACGTCATTTTGGACTCGACGGCACCGACGGTGACATCGCAGGACGACGGAGCCTTCCAGTTCAGCCGTACTTCGATCCACTTGACGGCAACGGCTGTCGAGTCACAATCGTCGATCCGGTCGTTCTGGGTGCGCCTCGGAACCACGGTAGGCGGCAGCCAAATCATGGCGTTCACGGAGTATCCGCAGAACAACGACCCGACGTTCGACGAGGTTATCAACTTCGCGCAAGTTGCCTACGGCACGACGATCTATGCGACCGTCGTTGCCCGCAACATCGAGAACCTTGACGGATGGTCGGACACGAACGGAATCCAGGTCGTAAGCCCTGAGATCAATCCGACCTCGTACTCGATCACGCGCGGCATCGTGACCGCCAACAACAACTTGGCGGCTCTCTTGAACAGCGATAACACTCGGATGGAGATCCGTCCGGGAATCGTGTTCTCGTCGTCGCAAGATCCGATCGAGGTCGTTGTTGCGGGCACAGTACCGCTGATGACGCTCAGTTCGATCAACTTGAAGGTGGAGAGCTCTGCTTCAGCAGCTACCATCCTTTTGAAGATCGACATGTACGACTACGACGCGAACGAGTGGGTCGAGGTTAGGAACACCGCCTCGACGACTACCGACACGTTGTATCAGCACGTTCGCGCCGACTGGAACCGCTGGATCAGTGCCGGCGGCGTCGTTCGGGCGCGCATCCGATACAAGGCCAATGGGCCTGTGTTCGTCTACCCGTGGACCGGTCGAATTGACTGGGTTCACTGGACGCTGGCGGACTAAGTCCGGCTAGATACGAAAGCCCCGCGAATCTCGCGGGGCTTTCGGTCGTTTAACCATATGTAAGATGTGGCTATCGGCGTATTGCGTACTCCTTTCTGTAAGCGGCTTCGGCTCTGAACCTCAGGTAGCTGAGCCAGAGGCGCCGCTATCTGTTTACGGCAGTATTCACGGGAGCGGACAGGCGGCAATGCTTGTCGTCCAAGTGATTACTCGGGAGGACGGACCTTGCGCGCAGGTTGAACTTGGCTTACCTGA
>JBDSVQ010000107.1:0-2988 GCA_039927135.1 Fimbriimonadales bacterium
ATCGTTTTTGGGGCGGGAACTCCCCGCCCCAAAACGCTTACTCGGAAACGGCTTCCATCGAAAGCCGGATCGTCACGCGGTCATCGACACTTGGCGTGCCGTCCGCGAGCTTGGCGTTGTACGCAACTCCGAAATCCTGCCGATTGATCGTGAAGGGCACCGCCACCATGCCAATTCTCTTCTTCCCGTTGCCCGCATCGATCGGACCATAGAACTTGAACCAGATGGACTTATTCTTTGTCTCACCTTTGATCGTCAAGTCTCCATCCGCTACGTAACTGTTGCCAATCTTTCGAATGCCGGTGCTCTTGAAAGTCATTTCCGGGTACTTCTCAACTTCGAAGAAATCAGCTGAACGCAAGTGGTTGTCCCTTGGCTGGACAGCTGTGTCGATCGATGCAGTTTGTACCGTAACCGTCACTGAGCTGTTCTCGAGGTTCTCCGGATCGAGGCTCAAGCGGCCGGTCTTCGTGTTAAATCTCCCGTGCACCGTCGAAACGCCCACATGGCCGATCTCGAACCCGATGCTCGTATGCGCTGCATCGAGCACATAACTGTCTGCCGCAGCAATCGCCACTGGCTGTCCAAAAGCCTTGTCGATGTCGTAGGCGTCAGCGACGCCGGGGTGGAAAACCATATAGCTGCCTGCCAGTAAAGGCAGGGCTAGTGCTGTGAATGCAATTTCTCTCTTCATAATTCTTATACTATATTTTTTATAGCGAAGTTTCGAAATAGTGACCCGGATAAGGACTTTCTGCGATTACGGTCGAAGTCTTTGCTGAAGCTGCTCCGCCTCAACTGTCGGAGTGCGCTCCGGCTCTTGCTCGGCAATCGTGTTGGCGATGCGCTCTTGCAAGTCGTCGGCCAACTTCTCGGCCTTGCGATGGCCCAGCTTCGTCAGCCAAGTAAACGACCCGAACCCCACCGTCATCAATCCGGCGCCGATCGCCATCCCAAAGAGCCCCATCCCCCGCTCGCTCATTGAAGCCACAGTGATGAGTGAAGCGATGAAGGTTGGGTGCAACGTCATCAGCCCTTGAAACAATGCGTTCGACTTCACCTTCATCGAGGTTCGACCGTTCCGAGACGTCACCTCGATCTTCGCTTGGCCAACACCAGTCCACGCAGACATCACTAGCTTGCGCCCTACCTGGGCGATCGCAGGCTGGCCCGCGTTGCCAAGCGGCTTGATGCCTTCCGCAAGCACGTCGAACTGACCGGGGTCTAGCTCGCCCTCAACCACCCGCTCGAACTCCTCGGTTAAATGTAGGAGGCCGCGCTTGCTGTCAGTCTTGCCGGATTCCAAAATCGCCCGCTTCAGGGCCTCCGGTGAAACGCCGACTTCCTCGGCGATTCGCAACAATTCGTCTTTGGTAACACCCGGGATGTACTCGCGATCGTCCCCCGCATCGGTCAGCTCGACCGCGCGGCGCAGAATTTCGGAAACTTCCTGTTCGCTGAAAATGCGCTCGTTGGGCATCGGCTAGGCAGAAGGTACCTGCTCGGCGATATGTGCCACCATCAACCGGATGGTTATAGAGATCGAATTCTGTGTGGAATGAACGTACTTCCCCCATGCCGCCCGTGTGGCGGACGAACTAATCAACGGAATGCAACCACCGGTCGGCGTGAAACACCCCGTGGAACGGCTCACGCTCGTACCAAGCGGCGGTGGCGTGTTCGAGGTTCGAAAAGACGGTGATCTAGTGTTCTCCAAGAAGGCGGTTGGGCGAAAGCCGGAGCCTGGCGAAATCCTCAAAATCGTACAAGAGTGAGGGTACTTTTGTAGCATGCCGCAGCGCACGGTAACACTGTTGTTCACCGACATCGAAGGCTCGACCAAACTTTGGGAGGCTTTCAGCGAAGGCATGCGTCGGGCTCTTCCGCGCCACGACGCCATCATCAAGAGCGCCGTTCAGGCTAATAACGGCAACGTTTTCAAGAATGTCGGCGACGGTTTCTTTTGCGTATTCCAATCGCCACTCGACGCAGTCTGCGCCGCAGTCGAATTGCAGCGGTCGATTCACCAAACCGACTGGCCCGTCACTGAGCTACGCGTTCGGTGCGCCGTTCATACCGGAACCGTGGAATCGCGCGGCGGCGATTACTTTGGAATTGCACTAAGCCGCGCGGCACGGATGCTCGGCGCGGGCTACGGCGGACAAACGCTGCTTTCCGATTCAACCCGCGCTCTAGTGCACAGGGATCTCCCTGAAGGGGCGTCGCTCTTCGATCACGGCCCTCAACGCTTGCGCGATCTCGAAGGGACGGAAAACCTCTTCGAGCTTCGCCATCCTGATATTCCGGTCGAGATACAGGGCCTCCGCACGATGAACGAGCGGCCGAACAATTTGCCGGAACCGGTTACCTCGTTTGTGGGGAGGGAGGTAGTCGTCGAGCAGATACGGACCGCTGTTTCGCGCAGCCGGATCGTAACTCTAATAGGCTCTGGCGGCGCAGGAAAAACAAGGTCTGCGTTAGAGGCCGCTCGCGGCATGCTGGACAACTTCGCAGATGGCATCTGGTTCGTGGACCTTGGCCCAGTCACCGACCAGAGCCTGGTTGTCAAGGCGATCGCGAGCGTGCTCAACGTAAGGGAGCAAGCGGGCGCGAGCATTCAAGATGCCTTTACAGAGTTCGCAGAAAGCCGTTCGCTGCTCCTCATTCTCGACAACTGCGAGCACGTCGTCGACGAGTGCGCGCGCCTGGCGGGAGTCCTCTCAACGACGAGCGCTGGAGTAAGCATCCTGGCGACGAGCCGGGAGAGCCTCGGCATAGCCGGCGAGATGAACTTCCGGATCCCTTCGATGACGGTTCCTTCGCCAGACGACCCTGCCGAAAAGATACTGAATACCGAGGCAGCGCGGTTGTTTGTCGATAGGGCACAACTAGCCGACCAGAACTTTGTAACGACGCCATCGAACGCAAAGTCCATAGCCAGGATTGTCAGCCGCCTCGACGGCATCCCGTTAGCAATCGAGCTTGCTG
>JBDSVQ010000108.1:0-2508 GCA_039927135.1 Fimbriimonadales bacterium
TGCGACAACTTGCAGCGTACGTTAACTTTTTCGATATGGGTCCGATCCTTCCGGATGGGCCGGTAAACGTGGGCGAAACGTGGAAAGAAACGGTCGGCTATGCACCGATCACGGTTGCCGCAGGTGCCGACAAAGGCAAAAACATCAATTCTCGAATCGACTACGAGATGACGTATCGCGGCAAAGCCGAGCATAAAGGCAAGACTTATCACCACATCGAAGGCAAGATCGCGCAAGACACCGACGCCGCTCCGTACCTCGCGGACATGATGGGAGTGAAACTGGAGGCTTCCATCTTTAAGGCGGTCAAGCTCAAGCTCGATGGCAAGGTGGATTACTATCTCGACCTTGTCACGCTCGACCCGGTCGAGATTCTAGCGACAAGCCAAGGATCGATCGATGTGGAGGTAACCACCTATACCGGCGGTCCCGTTTATCAGGAACGGTTCAAATCCCGCGCCAGCCTCGTCCGTAAATAGGTGGAGCCGAGTTTTCTCGACATCAAGCTTTCGCGCCGCGGCTCATGGGTCGCGGCGCTTGTGCTATTTATGCTCGCATTGGGTTTTCGATTAGCGGGAATCGGCTGGGGGCTGCCGAACGATTTGCGCAACCAGTCGCTGCATCCCGATGAAAACCTTAACTATGTCGTAGCCACGCAGACGCCCTACTTAAAACCGGGCTTTTACCATTACGGCACGCTGTATTTCACAGCGTTGCATATCGCGAATGACGCCGGGTTGTCATACGGCTGGGTTCCCTCTGGAGAGAATGACAATCCCTTAAGTGGAGGCATTATGACCGGGCGCGTGATTTCGGCTTTATCAGGAGCAGTCACGGTCTCGTTGGTTTTTGCCACTCTGCTGCTCATAACCGGCACACTGGGCTCGTTTATCGGGGCGGTTGGGATGTTGCTGGCCCCCGGTCATGTGGTGCATTCGCGGTTTGCTACGACGGACGTTTTCGCGACGATGCTGATAGCTCTTGCGGCGTACTTGATTGTTCGGTTTGTTTCCGGGAAGCCAGAGGGAGGGGCGCAGCCTAAGCTGCCTGCGATTATCGGAATGGGTGCTGTAATCGGTTTGGCTGCCGGCACGAAGTACGCGGGCTTGCTGATGTTATTGCCGCTGGTCTTCGTTTTAGTCGGCGCGCGAGTCAGCTGGAAGGGAATTGCCGCCGGTCTGGGCGCAACGGTGTTAGGATTCTTGATCGCAACTCCCGGGGCGCTTTTGCAATCAGATCTCTTTAGTCAGCATTTCATGTTCGAAGTTTCACATTCCGCTGAGGGGCACGGGCTGGTGTTTGTCGATACGCCACCCGGCTTCATGTTTCACTCCCTCAACTTGACGGAAGCCTTCGGATTGATTCCGCTTGTCTTCGGACTTGCCGGATTGGCATGGGCAACTTCGCAAAAGAACAAATGGGCGATGGCGCTATCGCTTTTCTTTATTGTCTATTTCGTTGTAATCGCTCAGGCGGAAGTCAAGTTTCTGCGATACGTGCTGCCGTTGTTACCGTTGGTTGCACTGGGATTGGGATACCTTGCCGGTAAGTGTCATGAATTAGGGGGATGGCGACGGGTTGTTACCGGGCTGATTATCCTAATGGTCGGATTCACCGCAGCAACAACGTCGGGCGCGTTTTCCATGACTCGCCTGATGGCAACTCCCGACCCGCGGGATCAAGCGGCAAGGTGGTTCAACGACAAGACTGATGCGCAAACCACCATCGGCCTAGTTTCAGATCCGTGGTTCTATACGCCGCCGTTTTATCCGGACACTAACTTGCTCGCTTTTCAAGACCGGCTCACCGCTATGGAACAGAATCCGCGGTTGATTCGCTACATTGCACCAGATGGAGAGAAGAGAGACTGGGACGTCAGGTTATTGGACCAGAAGCCTGACTACATTGTTTTCAGTAGTTTCGAATTCATCGACCACGACCGATTGAGCGAGCCACATTTCGTGGAGTTTATGGAGAGGATGCCCCTGGAATACGACTTCATCGCCATTTTCTGGGGTCCCGAGCCGGCTTTTGCGACGAAGCTCGAATCCATGAGATTCAATCGCGATATGTTGCGCGTTATTATTCGGGAGCGATATCCCAAAACGCACGACATGATGTACATTAGGCCAACAATATGCGTGTTCAAGAAGAAAGCCACTTAGATTCAGAAATCGGCTGGTTCCTGGATCACATGGCTGCTGAACGCTCGGCGAGCACGCATACGGTGGCGGCTTATGATCGCGACTTGAAACAAATCGCGGTCTGGCTAGCAAATTACGCAGTCGCCAGTTTTGCGCAGGTCGATGGCGATGCGTCGGCGATGGTGCGCAGCAAGTTAGTTGAATACGCCCCATCAACCATACAAAGGAAACTCTCCGCCCTCCGAAGCATGATCAAGTTTCTGGCACGACGGCGGGGAACCGCCGCGGAGAATCTCCCGTCCACCGGGGGATTTCGAAAGCCGAAGTCACTGCCGAAAGCCCTCACCGACGACGAAATGCAACG